>NZ_JACGWF010000038.1:0-38583 GCF_014077595.1 Colwellia sp. 6M3
TGTGGTACAACAGCTATCGACTTCATTCTTACTTGGATTACCACAGTCCTAATAATTTTGAGTTAATGAATGTGGATTTAAAAATGGTTGCTTAACTAGGGTGTCTGAATTTAGTTGACCATGTCACAGCTTTAATTAATCAGTTATTGTTAAATGAAGAAAAGAAAGGTTCTGTTACCTTGTGGTTTATTGTCATTTTAACTGTACTTATTTTATTTACTCAGATGACAAATTAATATTGCTAGGGTTACTTACCTAACATGAAACTAACATGGAACTAACATGAAATAAAACAAGGACAAAAACAGTTTTCTGTTTCGTTCTTCAACATTTTAGCCCTTTATTTAAGGGATACATATTAAGAAAATAATGGGGTGTAGAATTGAATCAATTAGCTGAAAAATCTATTGGGTGTCCATATTGTGGAGAGAATATTGAGGTTTTGATAGATCCATCAGACACGGACCAACAATATATAGAAGATTGCCAAGTTTGTTGTAAACCAATAAATTTCTTAGTTTCTGAAAGTGTAGATGGTGAGCTATCCGTTAATGTTTATAGTGATGATGAAGCGTTTTAATATATACAATTAATAATTTTAAAAGAACAAAAGACTCTGCGCATTTATAAAGGATTGAGATGCAAATTAAACAAGTAATAATAATAACTTTAACTGTTTATTTTCTTTTGTCGTGCAAATCGACAGATTCAATAAGAAAATCAACACATTCACTTGAAGTAAAAGAAGTTACAGGGATAACTCAATACAAAAAAGGAAATTATAAAAAAGCATTTCATTTACTTAAGGAGCCTGCCGCTTGGGGATATAAAGGCTCGCAATATGTCTTAGCTTATATGTTTTTAAAAGGTCAATATGTCGAGCAGTCAATTTCACTTGGTATGGGCTGGTTAGGCGTAGCTAAAGAAGCAAATGTTAAAGAATGGAATGAAGAGTTTAAATCTTTTTATTCCTATGCCACAGCTCAACAAAAACAAGATATAGATGAAATAGTCAGGGAATACATTAAAAGGTATGGGTTAAAATCTCAACATGTAACATGCCAAAAATCTATTAATACGTCCTCAAATAGAGTCGATGTTAAATGTCATAAGTATGAAGGACTTAGTACGCTGTATGAGATTGATTTGGTTGAGTAATAAGTGGTCTATTAAGCAAGTAAACGAAACACATTAAGCTGGCTGCACTTATTCTTCGCAAAGTTTAGCTAGCTTTAGCCTGCATAAGTTAGCCCGTTAATATAGGTGTTAAATTTATAGGTGTTATATTTTGATATAACATTAATTTAAAGCAATACAGCTAAGAGTTTACTCGGTTTCGTTTCGCTACACATTTTAGCAAATTATTATCAGCCCTTTAAGTAGGGGCAATATACAAAAGGAATTTATTGTGAAATCTACAATTATATTTTCATTGTTTACACTATCTATTTTCGTAGGTGGCTTTTTTGCAGGAAGCTATATAGGTATAGCTGCTGGTGCGACCCCAGCCGTTAATCAAATCTGGGCTGGCGCGAAAGAAATGCAAGCAGCTATAATTCTTATCAATGAAAATGATGTAGATAAAGCTAAAACACTTTTGTGTAACTCTATCAAAACTCGACTTGTTATTATGAATATGGCTAAGCCTGCGCAAACGACAATTGCTGATCGTCAGCTGCAAGAACTTGAAGAGTTTACATATCAAAGAATAAATAAAGACAAACGAGCATTAGCTGAAATTTGCATCTAAGAAGCTGCTCAAGCCACATTTTCAACCGTTGGCTAGATTCCACTTCACTGCACATTTTAGTCAACAATTAAAAGCCGCTTAACACGGCGTTAGCATTACAAGGATTCGAAGTCAGTTTATGTCTCTAAAAATTAAAACACTTACTTTACCTGTTATTTTATTTTTGATTAGCTCATGCTCTACGACCCCACCAATGGTAGTTCATGAGGAATATGGTGAAATGTTAGCTGACAATGCATTGTTTCAGAAAGATGCTAGTGAATGTGCCTTACAAGCTAAACAAGGGGTTAGTGGCACAACATTAAATCAAAATTCAGAGAGTCATGATGTAACTTTTGCTGGTATTCAACTTTTTTCATTTTTTAACGAGAATGCATCATGTATAAAATCAAAAGGTTGGCGTATTCAAGAGTAATACTAACAACAGCTCATGAGGGGGGAACACGTTAAATTTAGCTAGTTGTTATAAAGTTTAGTCAATATATAGCCCTTATTATTTAGTCCGTTAAAATGGGCGTTATACGTTTTTATGTAGAGGTACTCATGAGAATTTTTTTATTAATTTTAGGTTGGTCTTCTGTTGTTGGCAGTTTCGGTGATGGGGCGCTTGGCCTATATTTACTTTGGCTTAATTATTTAAACGAATGGTCTTTGTTAAGCATTTCAATTAATGATTTCCTAAAAGAGTATGTTCAAATTATATACTGGGTTAAGCAAGTTGCCTTTTACGTTTTACCTGAAGGTGTAGTTTTATGGTTGTTTAATTTGCCAGCATTATTATATTTTCCAATTAGGATCATCATTAGCATATTTATAGGTTGGTGGGCTTTGTCTAAGGCGGCACAATTATCAAACCAAACAGCACACAGTTAAACGTATGACAAGGATCGAGTTAGTTTGTTTTTGCTCTTTAGTCGCTCTTTAGTTTAATGCTCTTCTATTAATAAAATTTGTATTTGGAGGTTTCAATAAAATGAATCTTTTGTCTGATATTTGGCAAAGCTATTTGGGATTACCTACGTGGGTAAAGATCTGGGTATTTTTGATACTTGTGCCGGTGAATATAGCTTCAATTTGGTTCATGGGAAATCCAGGATCGAGTTTAGTCGTTAGTTTTGCAATTGCAGGTCTGTTATTCAATGCAATACCAATATGGTTTGACCGTGGTTTTTCAAGTGCGATGGCAATTCCACATGTAATATTTTGGATTCCTTTGACAATTATTCTGGTTAATTACTTAATGATTTCTGAAGTAGTGCTAACGAACAACTACCGATATTTTTTAATCATTCTAATGGTTTGCAATCTAATTTCTTTATCCTTTGATATTCCAGACTTATTTAAATGGCTTAAGGATAGAAAAAAGACTATCCAATAAATGCATGATAAGTGGGTTATTAGGAACCGCTAAGGTGAATAGAACTCATAATGATTTGTCAGCAGATTGAAGTGTGGCAACGGAGTATTTATAAATATTTGTTATGCAAAATAGTGTTATCTTTTCCAATAATATCAGGAAATTTAGATAGGCCAACGATAATTTAAAATGCTTTTTTAGCTTTATTCTAAGCAGAAAATATGAAGATTATTCACTGATGATATCAGCATATTTAGCTTGTAACGATAATACGATACTGTCAGGCGATAATTCTATTTCTAACCCACGTTTACCACCGCTAACAAATAGGGTGTTCAACACTTCTGCGCTTTTATCTAACACGGTGACTAAGGCCTTTTTTTGACCTAATGGACTTACACCACCGAGTAAATACCCAGTTGAATTTTGCACTTTATTCACTTCTGCCATTTTAATTTTTTTAGCTTTCAATGACTTTGCTAATTTCTTTAAATTAAGTTGTTTTATAACCGGTATTACTGCAACGGCTAAGTAACTATTGTCGACATCAACCACTAAGGTTTTGTAAACAAGTTCAGCGTTAACTTTAAGCTTTTCAGCCGCTTCAAGACCATAAGACTTAGCACCAGGCTCATGGTTATATTGATGCACTTTATAAGTTAAATTTAACTTGTTTAGTTGATTAATAGCAGGTGTCATTTGGTTTACCCAAGGTTGAAAATTTAATGGATTATTCTACATTTATATTATTAATAATTTTTTGTGCTAATTGGTTAATACTTTGTCGCATTTTTTCTACTGCGTGCTCATAGCCATTTTTATCGAGTGACAATGTAAGGGTAAATTTATGGGGTTGTGGTTGTTTTACCGTGTTGCTATTTTGAACCCAAAAAGTACCTGTGAGTAAGGCTTGTGATTGATGTGTCGCATGAAATGCCGTTACTTTAATCGTAATGGCTTCTATTGATGCTTTTGAGGTTGTAGTTGAATTATCTATATAATTAAAACGATTATCTTGTTGATTTAAATCATCTAATAACGCTTGTGAAAAGCTGTTTTGTAAAGGCTCGGCCCACATATGAAAGTGAGAGTAGTGCAGTTGGTGACTTGAAAGTTGCAAAACTAAACTTGGCTGCTTTAGGTAATCGGGTAACTCTAATAAACTAACAGTAATGTTTTGCTGATTTTCATTGCTCACTGTTGAAGCACTAGTATTTGTTGGGCTATTGAGTAAATAGTACTGTGTTTTTGTAGGTGCATTAGAGCTACAAGCCGACACCATCATTACGAGCCAAATAGTTACTATTATTGACTGTCTCATTGTTGCGCTCCATTAAGCTTTGTAGGGGTAGGCTCGGTTGTTTCACCACTATTGAAAATTAAGCTATTGGGTTTATGTTTTAATTGATTTAGCAATGGCTTTAATTCATTCATGGTAGCGTTTAGTGTGTGTAAGGTGGTGCGTAACTCTTCGTAACCTTTAGAGCCTGAAGACATGTCTTTTGTTAAGGTGGTAATACCTTGCAAGGCTTTACTGAGTTCTGCGCTTACTTGTGTTTGCTCAGCTTGACTCAGTAACTTATCAAGGCTTTGGCTTACTCCTTGTAATTCTTGTGCTGTTTGGGTGATTTCTAGCATTAATGTGTTGGCATTCTCACTCATGTTTTTAAGTGGGATATTATTTAGGTTATCAATAAACTGTTCAGCTTTAGCGGTGATTTGTGAAAACTCATCACCGTTAGTTGGAATAATAGGGTAGTTACCATACTTAGCTATTGTTGCTATTTTTTGATCTTTTTTATGCTGTAAATCAACGTATAGACTACCTGTTAGAATATTACCTGTTCGCAAAACTGCTTTTAAACCATGCTCAATCCAATACATGTTTTGCGCTCTCATTAGGTCTTCACCTTTTTTATTATCAGGCATTCCAACTCTACCAGGCTGCAAGCTAATAAGTACGGGGATTTTAAAGTCTTCTTCTATTAGTTTTTCTGGTGGTTGAGAGTGTATTAAATTAGTGGATATAACTTTACCTATTTGTATGCCTTTATATTCTACTGGTGCTCCAACTGATAAGCCTCTGATTGAGTCGTTTACAAGTACGACAAATTCAATTGAGCGACGATAGCGTTCGTCGTCAGCCTCTTCATAGCTGGCGTAAATATCATAATATGATCGTTCACCAATTTTCTCTCCTATGCCCATGCCTTTTGGTATGCCAAATGTTACTCCATTGGTTAACATAGTTTCAAAGTTCCCAGTTTTAACGGTTATACCATCGGAATTTAAATCTAATTGTAGTCCGCTAACATCCCAAAACTTGGTGTTACTGGTGATAAGTTGATGGTATGGAGATTTAACAAAAGCATTGTAATAGACGATACGCTCTTCAAAGTTAAAATAGATGTCTTCAAATTGGCCGACGGTTAACCCTTTATAGATAATAGGATCACCTTTTTTATAAGCAAACTGGTCGTTACTATTGAGCGTAATATGCAAGCCCGGCGTACCTGCTGGTGTAACTGGTGGAGAGTTTAAGGCGTCAAATAGGTAACGCTCGTTTTCGCTTTTTCCGGGTGCTATTTCGATATATACACCTGAAATTAAAGTGCTTAGGCCTGATATGCCCGCATGCGAAATTTGCGGGGAAACCACCCAAAACATACTGTCGGATACAAGGAAGTGTTCAGCTGATTTTTTTATTTTTGCCGTTACAATGACGCCATTACCATTTTTATTTAGCTCAATTTGACTCACTTCGCCAATATCAACATTGCGTGATTTAATTTTTGTTTTTCCCGCTTCCATACCTTCAGCGGTAGAAAAATGAATGGTTATCTCTGAGCCTGCATTGCTCCATTGATAATAAATCATCCAGCAACCAATAAAGACAGCAATTAACGGGATAAACCAGATTGTAGATACTGTTTTAATTTGTTTTATTGTCGCGTCTGGTGTTTGTGTATCATTCATATTTTTTTCTATCATTCCAAATCAATTGAGGTTCAAAACTCATGGCGGCTAACATAGTAACAATAACTAAGCCTGAAAAAGCTAATGTAGCGGCACCGGGGGTAATGCTCATGGTCGGTCCAAGTTGAATTAAACTCGCAAGGATAATAACGACAAAAACATCGATCATTGACCATCGACCAACAAATTCTGCCATACGATACCATTTAACTCTCTGTAAGCTTAATCTATGACTTTGTTTTTGAACACTATAATTTAACCAAGCCAGTACTAATATTTTAGCCACAGGTATAATAACGCTAGCAATAAATACAATGGCAGCTATAGGGTAGGAGCCACTTTTCCATAATAAAATTACACCACCAATGATGGTACTGGCCTCGTTTTGACCAAAAAAGTGTGTCGTCATGATCGGAAACGTATTAGCAGGTATATAGAATACAACCGCGGTCAGCAGCAGTGCCCAGGTTTTTTGTACACTTAACGCATGCGCATTTGAGGGAACTTGATCTGCACCTAGCTTGCTTTGTTTTATTTCAATCTTATGTTTTTTTTCAACCTGAGCTAATAGTTGATATAGCTCACGCTTATCAATATGTAATATGACGATAGTCATCGATAATGCAAAAAGTATGAACGCATAAAAAGATAAACCTAATGCGATTTCAGCCATGGAAATAATTTTAATTAAGCTTACTAACGCACCAATGAGGAAAATTTCAACCATACTCCAAGGTATTAGCGTAAATACCATGTTTAACACTTTACGCGCGTGTTTCGGGTATAAACCTTTATTCATGGGAATAAGTAGATAAATTAATGACAATAACACCACGGTTGGAATGGCAAAAATAGTCAGAAACTCAATTAAGGCTAACAGTTGATAATCATTATCTATTAAGACAAAAAAACTGGTAATAGCGTCGAAGTGATTTTCTAAACCATTAGCACTGAATGACAAAAACTTAAAAGGTAAAGAGGCTATTAAAAAGATTAAGGCGGTTATTGAGAATGCAATAATACGTTGGTTAGCGTTACGGTGAATAGCACTAAGTGTGTAACCACAGCGGGGACATTGTGCTTTTTGCTTTTCTTTTAATATGGGTATATTAACAGTCAGCGCACATTCGAGGCACTGGATCTGTGTATGGCATATTTCAGTGGCTTGCAAATTGTTTGGCATCGTTAATGCCGCCCTCACTTTTATTATTTTGTTATATCTAAATTAGCATAAAGTTCAGCATTGGAGCTAAATTTTTTTATGAAAAATAGTGATTTACTGTTAATTCATGTGAACCAATAAACTGAATTTAATCGGTTAAACTTAATGCTTATTGGTACGAGCATTTGTTTAAGTTTACATCATCATAGAGAATTTTAATTAGATAAGACTTTTGATTACTGGGCAGGGCTTAATATTATGTTTTGACAACATAAACATATCAGGCCGTAGTTATAATTATTAAGTTTGTTTGAATTGAAAATAAAAAAAACGCTGTTTTCAAATAATGAGAACAACGTTTTTATATTTTAAAATAAACTTATTAACGTTTAACGGCTACTTTTTTATTCACAACAACTTTAGCTTCTATACGTCTGTTTTCTTTATGAGCTTGTGCAGTATTAGCTGGGTTTATTAACTCTTCTTCACCCATGCCAATTGCTGTTAATCTTGATGATTTAATACCAAACTCATTAATTAACACAGCAGTAATAGCGTCAGCACGCTGTTGAGATAGTTTCTTATTGAACGCTGCAGAACCAGTGCTTGATGTGTGCCCTTTAATTTCTAAAGTGGTATGCGGGTATGTTTTCAAAAAGTCAGCGGCAGCTTTAATGTTTTCAAAATATTCAGGTTTAACAACTGCTTTAGAGTTATCAAATTTAACGTGTAAATGCATTGCATCATTTTCTTCAGTAAAAACGGTACAACCATTACTGTCAACTTTGTTATCAGCTGGTGTCGCTTTACAAAGGTCTTTGCTATCTATTACACCATCGTTATCAGTGTCTAAAGGCTTAACCATTGCAGGAGCTACTGGTGCTGCTTCCATTGCAGGTTTAGCGCGAACGATTTTCTTTTGTGTATCACCAAAAAAGTAGATAAAACCGATTTGAGCACTTAAATCTGTATAGGCTTCATCTAATTGATAATGTCCGTTACCTTCAAAATAGATTGCACTTCGGTCGCTGATATAGTGACGGTAGCCGGCACCAAGGTTAACCGATAATTTAGTCTCAATAACTTCTAGTGCACTGGCACCCGCCATTAGATAAAAGTTTTCTTTGTTAGGGAATAAAAGGTAATTTAATGCGATATTTGAACCAGAAGGTGTACTTGGAGCCCAACCTACTCGCGTTAAGTTTAGGTGAGTATAAGATAATCTGTACTCAGATTTCTCGCTATAGCGATACCCTATTTCAGCACCCATACCATTACCATGCTTAATAAAATCAACATTATTCGATGTGAGTCTATCATCGTCAGTGTTCATTCTTGTACCGTGAATACCGACATAAGTTTTACCAACAAGATCTTCTGCTTTTGGTTGCTCTTGAGCATTAACACCCAGAGCTAAAACTAAACTAGTTATAAGTAGAGTTGTTTTTGTTTGTAGACGCACAATAAAATTCCTTTTGGGATATATGTTAATAAATTGTTTCATAGCGAGTATTTTAGGGTAAATAAGTTGTAATTGCAGCATTTATATGCAAATTTTGAACTATTTGTAAAAAATGAGATTTTTTACTCGGGTGAAAATAAACAAAATCTAATTTTTAGATCAGTAAATATAGGCGGGGAGCCTTTATCAATTCTTAAAGCCCTTAGCGAGGGGGCTAGTCATTTTGTATATTACGAACACATTTTTTACATAAACCTTCCTGTTATCTGAAATAACCAACTGTTTGCACTTATATTTATCTCATAAATTATATTTGATTGTTATACTTCAACGTTATAATGGAATGTATAACCTGGCAAAACGTAAAACTTATTTAGGTAATTATATGAATACAGAAGCAGCATACCCTATTGGCGAACATGGTAAAAAGTGGACTGATGGAGATAAAGAATCATGGTTTCAACAGCAGAATAAAAAACGTAGTTACTATGAGCAGGTTGTAAGTCATTTAGATAGTTTAAATGAGGATTATATTACAGAGCAATACGGCAGCTTGCTTTACGATGCTGAAAATTACCCTCTATATGCGCTTAAGTCATTAAATTGGAACGATGATAAACCTAGCATATTAATAACAGGCGGTGTGCATGGTTATGAAACCAGTGGAGTTCAAGGCGCTATTCGCTTTTTGCAAACAGCGGCTAAGCCATTTCTAGATGATTTTAACTTTGTGGTTTTACCTTGTATTAGCCCGTGGGGATATGAAACGATTAATCGTTGGAATCCATTAACAATAGATCCGAATCGTTCGTTTTATGAAAACAGCCCTGCACAAGAATCGTCAGCCGTTTATCAATACATTAAAACACTAGAAATTGAGTTTTTGTCGCATATTGATCTTCATGAAACAACCGATAGCGATAATAGTGAATTTAGACCCGCACTTGCCGCTAGAGATGCGATAGAGCAAAAAAACTGGAATATACCTGACGGTTTTTATTTGGTTGCTGATAGCACTAAACCGCAAGATGCATTTCAAAAAGCCATTATTAGCTCGGTAGAAAAAGTTACCCATATTGCCCCCGCTGATGATGAAGGTAAATTGATTGGTGTAGCGTTATCGCAAGAAGGGGTAATAAACTATGCTGCACGTGAGCTAGGCTTATGTATGGGTTTAACTGACGCACCTTATGTAACTACGACAGAAGTTTATCCTGACAGCCCAAGTGCTAATGATGAAATTTGTATTATTGCTCAAGTAGCGGTGATTACAGGGGCATTAAACTACTTAATGAGCCTTTAAGTCGGGGATTTAGCCGATATTACCTTGCATAATAACTAATACATGTTATTTTTCTTGAATAAATTAATTGAGGATGGTTTTTAATGCCAAAAGCTAGTGATATAAAAAAGAATGCCGCGATAGAATATAACGGTAAAGTAATGATTGTTAGAGATATTGAGCGTTCAGTCCCTCAAGGTCGTGCGGGTGGTAGTTTATACAGAATGCGCATGTACGATGTAGTAACCGGCGGTAAAGTCGATGAAACATTTAAAGCCGACGATATGCTTAACTTTGCTGATTTAACTCGTCGCCCAGCGATGTTTTCTTATATTGATGGTGAAGAATATGTTTTTATGGATAACGAAGACTACACACCTTACAATTTGAATGAGTCGTCTGTTGCTGAAGAAGTGTTATTCATTAATGAAGAAACTCAAGGCATACAAGTCATTATTGTTGATGGTGTGCCAGTAGCGATTGATTTACCGTCAAGTGTTGAATTAGTTATTACAGAAACCGATCCGTCAATTAAAGGTGGTTCTGCTACAGCTAGAACCAAACCTGCTATTTTATCCACCGGCTTAACGGTGCAAGTGCCTGAGCATATATCAACGGGTGATAAAATTAAGATTAATACCGAAGAACGAAAGTTTATGGGTAGAGCAGACAAATAAGTTTTTATTTAGCTTACGGTTAGTTTGGTTTATATCCGAGCTAATGTGGCCTTGTAAAAGCTAGCTTAAAATAGTTAGCTTAGTAAAATAAAACCAGTTAATTTGTTAGCTGGTTTTTTATTTTCGGTAGTATCAAGGTAGAGACTTTTTTCTGTTAATTAATTTGCTTTGAGGTCGCTTATTGCTTTGAAAGATAATAATGAGCGAACAATCATTAAAATATTACGTTCAAACATTACATTCAAATATTTGAATCCAAATATAAAATTAGCGATGAGATAAATTTACTCGTCAACAATAGTTAAAGCAATTCAGTAACAATTCGTTTTAATAAATAGGTTTCACGTTCAATCGACAAGCCTTTTTTCTCACTATTTTTTATAACATCTTCATTGTGCTTAATAGCTTGGTGAATGTTCATCCATAGCGGTTGCATACCGTTTTGTAACTCATGGGGTTCAAACTCTGGCGCAAGCAGTTCTTGATCAATGTCGCAGGTATAGCAATAAGAAAGCATATGCATGACATCATAATCTTCTTTATACCAATTACGATATTCTTCATAACAACCAAATGCTTGCACGTTAGTAACATTTTGGGCGCCTGTTTCTTCTCTTAATTCGCGAATAAGACCCGTTACGTTGTCTTCTCCTTCATCAATGCCGCCTCCGGGTAGGCTGTAATCATGATATCGCTTGGTGTAAAGCAAAAGTATGTTTTCACCGTTTAATACAATGGCGCGAGTGGCTTTGCGTGTGAAATGATGATTAACATTTGTATGTAAATCGGTTACTTGTGTTGATTTTAGAAGGCGCATAGATAAATTTTTTAATTACTGTTTTTCATTTATGGGGGTGGGTATACGTTAAATCAATAGTAAGTCTATTAGGTTGATGAAAGATAAATGAAAGTCGATATGAAAGCTTTTACTTTTTAGGTTTTTGACTAAGTTTTAGCTTGTATGTTGTTTCAATGCCAGCCGTTTAGGTTTCGTTTTGGTTGTGTTTTAGTGTTTTAATGTTTCGTTTTGTAATTTATTTTGAATTTTACCGTGTAAAATGAAAGTTAGTGTGTAATAATACAGGGGTGGTAACGTTAATCAGGAGAGCATTATGGCTCACGAAGAAACAGTGAATGTAATAGAACCTAGCGAAAACGCTAATGGCATGTTAAAAACTATTGATCAGCAATTAACTGATGCTAATGCAGAAATTGACGATCTTAGAATGCAAATTGCTTGGTTAGAACGCTCTTACGAATAAAAAATATTATGTTGAAAAGGCCAGTATGAATTTCATACTGGCCTTTTTTTTACCTAAAATTTGATCAGATAAATACATTTTTGCAAAGTGGGTAGATTCAAGATTCGTTTTTACAAATTAATGACGGCAAAAAGAAATTAAATTTTTTATGAAATCGTATGCAGTTGGTCAGACTGCAATTTAATGTGTACTCTCGAAATATTGTCTTTGTTGTTGCCTTACTTCTGATATTGAATTAAATGGGTAGCATTCATGTTTAAGGTTATAAAATGCGTTGTTGTGTATCAAAAATCAATCATTTCAGTAGACTAAAAATTGTGGCTTCAAGCTTAATATTCGCTAGTTTTTTGCCCGGTTGTACAATTGAAGATGGAGAGTCGATGAACTTAACTGATTTAAGTAATGTAGCTGAGATTGCAGCGAGTAATGAACATGCTGAACAAGGTAAGCCTGTTGTTTATCAGGTGTTCACTCGGTTATTTGGTAATAAAAATACTACCAATAAGCCTTGGGGAACGATAGATGAAAATGGTGTGGGTAAGTTTAGTGACTTTACTGATAAAGCATTACTCGGCATTAAAGCGTTAGGTGTTAGTCATATTTGGTACACCGGCGTTCCACATCATGCCTTAATTGGTGACTATACAAAATTTGGTATTCATAATGACGACCCAGATGTAGTGAAAGGGCGTGCAGGATCACCTTATTCTGTTAAAGACTATTACAGTGTTAACCCCGACTTAGCCGATAACCCAGCTAAACGCTTAGAAGAATTTGAAGCCTTAATTGCCAGAACGCATCAACAAGGCATGAAAGTGATTATTGATATTGTGCCAAATCATATTGCACGCGACTATCAATCGTTAGGTAAACCTAAAGGGGTACGTGACTTTGGTGCTGACGATGACAAAACGGTTGAATTCTCAGCAGATAATGACTTTTATTATGTCGTGGGGGAAGACTTTAAAGTACCTGAATCTAATGATGGCTATGCACCCTTAGGAGGTGAAAAGCATCCGTTAGCTGATGGGATATTTAACGAGTCTCCTGCAAAGTGGACTGGTAATGGTTCTCGTGCCGCGCAGCCCAGTATTAACGATTGGTATGAAACCATTAAAGTGAATTATGGAGTAAAGCCTGATGGTAGCTATACCTTTGCAAGATTACCTGAGTCGTATCGTTTCAAAAGTTATCAAGCGCATAGTGAATTTTGGCGTAATAAAAAAGTGCCTAATTCTTGGGTGAAATTTCGTGATATTACACAATTTTGGCTGGATAAAGGTGTAGATGGCTTTCGCTACGATATGGCAGAAATGGTGCCCGTTGAGTTTTGGAGTTATTTAAACTCAGCCATAAAAATGACCAATAAAGATGCTTTTATATTGGCAGAAGTTTATAACCCCAAACAATATAGAAATTACATTCAGTTAGGAAAAATGGATTACTTGTATGACAAAGTCGATTTTTATGACCGTCTGAAAGATATTATGCAAGGTCACGGAAATACAGCAGATTTAGCTAATATTGCACAACGTTACAGCGACATTGAACAACACTTATTACATTTTTTAGAAAATCATGATGAGCAACGTATTGCCAGCCCTGACTTTGCCGGAAGCGCTGAAAAAGCAAAGCCCGCCATGGTGGTTTCAGCGTTAATTAGCCGTTCGCCAACGATGATTTATTTTGGCCAAGAAGTTGGTGAAGATGGCAGTGAAGAAACAGGCTTTGGCGACCCAACTCGTACTACTATTTTTGATTATGCTGGTGTACCTGCACATCAACGTTGGATGAATGGCGGAAAGTTCGATGGTGGCCAATTGTTTGATGATGAGAAAAGTTTGCGAGACTTTTATCAACGCTTGATGACCATTTCAGCGCAAAATAGCGCAATGTTAGGGAGTTACCAAAGCTTACATGAAAATAACCGTAAAGCGTTAAGCACTTATAATCATCTGCAATTTGCATTTGCTCGTTGGCAAGCACAAGAAAGGTTAATTGTTGTTAGCAACTTCGATAGTGAAAATAGCTATCAATATAACTTGCAATTACCAAGCAATTTAGTGAATCAGTGGCAATTACCGGCGGGCGAATACCCGCTAGTAGATTTACTTTATGGCAGTTCAAATATACTAACGGTTCACGCTGATAAAACCGCCACGGTTAACGTGACTATGTTGCCATTAAGCTCTTTTGTTTATCAACTTCAGGCCGTTAAGTCATGATGAAAAAAATCACTTTTGAATCCAAAAAACAAATGCAATCGAGCGCTTTATATCTTCTTGCCTTGATTTTAATATTTATCAGCTGGCAGGGATTAACTCGCGATTATATTAACCATCAATTATCAGGTAACACCTTAGCAGTAAGGACGAGCGATGGTATTGTTGAAATTAATGCGCTTAATCAATCTGCGTTCGAAGTGCATTATCAACCGATTGGTTTCAAGCAATTACCGTCATTTGCTATCGACACCGTTAGCACGTCAAACAATAAAGATGAAAGAAACTTAACGGTTGTAGATTCTGCGAAAGCGTTAACCTTGAGCAGTAAATTCTTGGTGGCGATTATCAATAAATCACCTTTTAATATTCGTTATACCAAACCTAATGGCGAGTATATCGCTGCTGAAGAGCTTGGACTTTTTACTCAGCAACCTCAAGCTGTAATACCAAAAGTAACTGTAAAAACTGACGTAATTAAACTTCCCGTGGACAACGAAGTCATTGAAGTAAAAGACTTAAATGTAGAGCCTCCGATTGAATTTACTTTAGGGTTTCGTTTTAAATTACAACCTCAAGAGAAAATTGTAGGTGGCGGTCAGCGCGTGTTAGGTATGGATCGTCGTGGTCAAAAAATGCCACTATATAATCGTGCTCATTACGGATACGAGGATCAGTCAAATCAAATGTACTATGGCTTGTCGGCCATTATGTCGAGTAACAAATATATTATCGTCTTCGATAACTCTGCAAATGGTGAGCTTGATATTGCTCACGACGAAGCTGACATATTACAGTTTAGCGCCGTTGGTGGACGCACGTCTTATTTGATTATTGCCGGCGATAGCTATCCAAAATTAATTGAGAACTTGGTTGATGTTACCGGAAAGCAACCATTACCTCCGCGTTGGAGTTTAGGTAATATTGCCAGCCGTTTTGGCTACCATAGCGAGCAAGAAGCGCGTGCTGTGGTACAAAAATATCATGATGAAGACTTCCCACTTGATGCCATCGTGTTTGATTTATATTGGTTTGGCCCTGATATAAAAGGCCATATGGGTAATTTGAATTGGGATAAAATAGCATTTCCAACGTCGGTTGCTATGATCAAAGACTTTAAAGCCCAAGGGGTAAATACCATTATGATCACGGAGCCCTTTATTTTAACTTCTTCAAGTCAATGGCAAAGTGCGGTTGAAAATAGCGCCTTAATGAAAAACGCCCAGGGGCAGCCTGAAAAGTTTGACTTCTATTTCGGCAATACGGGTTTAGTCGATGTTTTTGATGAAAAGAGTCAAGACTGGTTTTGGCAATATTATCAACAACTCGCCGAGCAAGGTGTGGCAGGATGGTGGGGGGACTTAGGCGAACCTGAAGTGCATCCTGCAAATGGTTTGCATAACTTTGCTGGAGGTAAAGTTACCGGTGATGAAGTGCATAATGCTTATGGTCATAAATGGGCTGAAATGGTTTTTAAAAGGTTACAGAAATTTCAACCTGAAACACGCCCATTTATCTTAATGCGCTCAGGTTTTATTGGTTCACAACGCTACGGCATGGTGCCATGGACAGGTGATGTAAGTCGCAGTTGGGGTGGTTTTAAACCACAAGTAGAATTAGCATTACAAATGAGCGTGCTCGGTTTAAGTTATATCCACTCCGATTTAGGTGGCTTTGCCGGTGATGGTCCAATAGATAAAGAACTTTATATCCGTTGGTTACAATACGGTGTTTTTCAGCCAGTTTATCGCCCGCACGCTCAAGAAAATGCCAAACCAGAGCCAATATTTCATGACACTGAAACTAAAGATATTTTGCGTGAATACGTTAAGTTACGTTATCAGTTAATGCCTTACATTTACTCGTTAAGCATTGAAAATAGCTTAACAGGTATGCCTATAATGCGACCGATGTTTTTTGAAGATGAAAGTAAGCTAGATCTTATTGATGAAAAAGATAGTTATTTTTATGGCGATGCCTTACTTGTTGCACCTGTAACGGAACAAGGTGCCCGTAGTGTCGAGGTGAACTTGCCAACAGGTGTTTGGTTTAACTTTTGGAACGATAAACGCTATTTAGGCAATCAAAAAGTAACTATAGCTGCACCGCTAGATCAAACGCCGGTGTTAGTTCGAGGTGGCGCTTTTATTCCTATGGTTGAAGCGGTGCAATCAACCAAAGATTACAACACCAAAAATTTAACCTTACATTATTACGCTGACACATCGGTAAAATCATCTTCTGCATTGATGTATAACGATGATGGTAAAGATCCGAATTCGCTAGCTAATAGTGATTATGAAAAACTGACCTTTAATGCCGAACAACAAGGCAATAACTTGTCGCTTAACTTACAACAAGCGGGTGACTTTTCAGGAATGCCTGCATCACGTAAATTGAGCGTAGTGATCCATCATTACGGCGATAATTCAGCGAAGATAAAAGTTAATAATAAGGCGATAAAACTAGTAGCGAATCAACAGCAGTTCACTGATCATTCTATTGCTGCTTGGTATGATAGTAGTGCTAATCAACTGCAAATTAAAGCTGAGTGGAATAAGACGGTGAATATAACTATAAATTAAATGAGCTAATGAGCATTAACATTTTTTAATGCTCATGCTTTACTGAACATAGTTTAATGCTTATGGTTTACTGAACATAGTTTTGATGTGCAGCTTGCTTTTTAATACCAATATATAGTTTTCATTTGTATTAAAATGTTACTGTTTTTTTACGTAATATATAGCTCTACTTAAAGGTTACACTACTTTTTAACAAGTTAAGCCAAAATACCAGAAGCGATTAAACATACACAGGTTGAAGCCCACTATTAATTAACTTACACTGCTGTTTCGTTGTTAAGAGAACTAAAGCTGTGTTTAATCGTTTGTTAATTATAATGTTTGCTCTTTTGTTTGCTGGTCAAACAATTGCGTCTGCTTTTGATTTACACAGCAGCCACCAAAATAAAGACTCAACGCAAAATTTGTCTCATCGTAACTTAGATGAATCACATAAATCTCATCAAGAAGGCACGTTAGCGAGTACGCTTAATAATGCTGATGCCGGTGAACAAGACCCATTCGATTGTCATCATTGCTGCCATTGTCATGCGCCATCGGTTGTTTATATTACTTGTAATATTTCAACAAGCTTTACGCACAAAAGTAATGATAATATTTTGACTAGAAAAGTAGCCTTAGTGTCACTTTGGATAACACCCGAACATCGCCCACCTATAGTTTAAAACTTACCTCAAATTTATCTGAACATGCAATGCACTGGTTTGGATATTTATGCTTTGTTAATCGATATGTTTTGTTTACTTTAACAACACTCAGCTGAGTTATTTGCTTTATGCAACTCAGTGCTGCGTGATGCGTTTTAGTCAATCAAATAAATAAACCTCGATTTTCAATCTTAAAAGTCATCTTAAAAAACTAAATTAAGAGTATCACTATGAGTAAGTTTCAACCGAGTAGCCTTAATATGGCTGCGCTATTTTTACGTTATATTTCACCTTGTTTAATTATAAATTCACTCGCAAAGCTCGCTGTTTTAACAGGTATATGCACTCTCAGAAAATCAGCGGTTTTATTAGTACCTTTCACATTAACTACGTTACTTAGTACTTCAGTGATGGCAAGGGAAGTTAATGTGACAAGCGAAAAATCACCAGAAAAAACGGCAACATTGTTAGATAACCATGCCAGTCATGATCACAAAAAAAATAAAGCAACTGAGCAAAAAACCAATAAAACTAAAGTTAATCCACACCAACATGGAGTAGAAGGTGCGGAAAAAGACCATGAAAATCAGGGCGATGAAGATGATGTTAACCAAAACTTTTCTCAAAGCGCTTTACTAACCTTATCAAGCGATAAAGAACCCGCAGAAGAGAATCATCAAGAAGGTGCAAGTTTCAGTGCGGAAAAAATGGCACTTGCCGGTATTGAAATTTCAGCAATATCAGCAAAAATATTTGCCAGTCATGTTTATGCACCAGGTGAGATTAAAGCCAATGGCTATAAAAGCTATATTGTTTCTCCGCGCACTGAGTCTGTGGTGGTTTCTCGCCATGCCACATTAGGGCAACATGTTGAAAAGGGCGATGCTTTAGTCACTCTGTTTAGTGAATCGGTTGCCGAAGCACAAGCGAAATATCGTGTTGCCTATAACGACTGGCAACGAAATAAAAAACTCGGCAAAGAAACCGTGAGTGAAAGACAGTTATTAAGCTCAGAAACCGATTATATTTCTGCCTACAGTCGTTTGAAAGCCTTTGGCTTAACTGAAACCGCTATTGCACAAATTGTTAAGGGTAACTTGCTAAATGCTTATGTTGAGGAACTTGGTGAATACACCTTAATTGCTCAGCGAGCAGGAGCGGTACTCAGTGATGATTTCTCGCAAGGGCAGAGGGTTTCAGCTGGAGACGCCATTATGGTGTTAGCTGATGAAAGTGAACTTTGGGTTGAAGCGCGCGTTTCGCCAAATAAACAATTGAATTTACCCAAGGGCACGCAAGCAGTTATTGAAATTTCCGATCAATATTTTGTCGCCACTGTCATTCAAGAGGCACATACCATAGACCCAAAAACGCGTACTCGTATTGTACGCTTGGCGGTTAAAAATGATCATGACCGTTTGCATCCTGGCATGTTCGTTAATGTAAATTTTAGCTTTGAAACTAACGTGAAAGTAATGGCAGTACCCGAATCAGCACTGATGCGTTCAAGTGATGGTGATTGGACGGTATTTGTTGAAGGACATCCTGGTGAGTTTTCTGCGGTTGAAGTGATATTAGGTCGTTCGTTAGGACGTTTTCGTGAAATTTCAGGCCTAGCACCGCAAACTCGTATTGTAACAAAAGGCGCATTTTTTGTGGCTTCTGAAATAGCTAAAGGCGGTTTTGATCCGCATAACCATTAATTCATCAATAGCGAAGAAGTAGGAGCAGAATATTATGTTTAATAAAATGATCGATTTTTCTGTCAATAATCGCCTATTGGTGATGTTGATGTTAGCGGCAACACTGGTTGGCTCAGTGTTTATTATCCCACAGTTAAATTTGGATGCTTTCCCTGATGTGACTAACGTACAAGTCGCCGTAAATACAGAGGCACCAGGCTTAGCGGCTGAGGAAGTAGAACAATTAATTACTTACCCTATTGAAGCGGTAATGTATGCCATGCCTGATGTTGAGCAAGTGCGCTCAATTTCAAAAACTGGTTTGTCGGGTGTTACCGTGGTTTTTAAGGAAGGCACGGATATTTACTTTGCTCGTCAATTAGTTTTTGAGCGCTTACAAGCGGCGAAAGAATTAATACCACAAGGTGTAGGTACGCCAGAAATGGGACCAAATACCTCAGGATTAGGGCAAGTATTTCAATACTTACTGATCGCTGATGAAGATGCCGGTTATGACGCGATGGCGTTACGAAGTCTTAACGATTGGGTTGTTAAGTTATTACTAATGCCAGTTGATGGCGTGACTGACGTATTATCGTTCGGCGGTAATGTTCGTCAATATCAAGTGAATATTGAACCGAGTAAATTACTTTCTTATGAGCTGAGTCAAAGCGATATTATTAGCGCATTAGAAAATAATAATAGCAATGTTGGTGGTTGGTACATGAATCGCGGGCAAGAGCAATTAGTGGTGCGTGGTACAGGTTGGTTTAGTGGCGGTGCCGCGGGTTTAACTGATATTCAGCAAGTTCCGGTTAAAACGGTTGATGGTACGGTAATTACGGTTGCGGATGTCGCAAGTGTTGAACTTGGTAGTGAAATTCGCCAAGGTGCGGCCACTATGACTAGGCGTAGCAAAAATGGCGATATTGAAAGCCTAGGTGAAGTGGTTTCAGGCATCGTACTTAAGCGTATGGGTGCAAATACAAAATCGACCATTGATGGTATTAATGCGCGCTTACCTTTAATTGAACAAGCACTGCCAAAAGGTGTGCGTTTTGAAGCTTTTTACGATCAGTCTGACTTAATCGTGAAAGCGGTTAACACCGTCGTTGAGTCACTTATTCTTGCGTTTATTTTTATCGCCACTGTACTAGCTTTGTTTTTAATGAACTTGCGTGCAACCTTTCTAGTATTAATCTCCATTCCTATTTCAATCGCGATCACGTTAATGATCATGTCGTACTTGGGCTTATCGGCAAATCTAATGTCTCTGGGCGGAATAGCTGTAGCTATTGGCATGTTGGTTGATGGCTCAGTAGTGATGGTTGAAAATATGTTTAGGCACCTTAATCGAGCTGATGAAGCACATTCGAGTAGCGTTATTTCTCGAAACGATACTAAGTTTACTGACAGTGACTCGTATGATGTGGTGCACGATGACAGTAGCGGAATACCATTAGAATTAAAGCAAGCAGGTAAAGAGGTTGCTCGGCCAATATTTTTTGCGGCGTCAATTATTTTAGTGGTATTTATGCCGCTATTTAGCTTTGAGGGCGTGGAAGCTAAATTGTTTCAACCGATGGCGATAAGTATTATTTTAGCGGTAATTTCAGCTATTTTTGTCGCTTTGATTGTTGTGCCTGCACTGGCGACATATATGTTTAAAAAAGGTGTTAAAGCGCGTGAAAGTATGATTTTACGTCCACTTGAACGTTGGTATCGCAAAAGTTTAGTCATCGCTATGCAACAAACGAAAGTGGTTATTGGTATCTCATTAATATTGCTATTTAGTGCCATGGCTATAGTGCCGCAAATAGGCACAGAGTTTGTGCCCGAATTAGAAGAGGGGACGATTAACCTGCGTGCTACATTGGCCCCGTCTTCGAGTTTAGCTACCGCGTTGCAAGTCGCCCCGATATTAGAGGAAAAGTTAATGGCTTTTCCTGAGGTAGACTATGCACTAAGCCGCATGGGACGAGCTGAAATTGGCGGTGATCCCGAGCCTGTAAACAACATCGAAATCTATATTGGTTTGAAGCCCGTTAGCGAGTGGACAAGTGCGAGCGATCGTTACGAACTTCAGCGCTTAATGGCAATAGAGTTAGAGCAATTCCCAGGATTATTGCTTAATTTTTCACAGCCTATTGCTACCCGTGTAGATGAATTACTGTCGGGGGTTAAAGCGCAATTAGCGATTAAACTTTTTGGACCTGATTTAACTATTCTCGCATTAAAAGGGCAAGAGATTGAAAGCGCCATTAAAACGGTTGAAGGCGCTCGCGATGTTGCTATGGAACAAATTGTTGGTGAAGCGCAATTAGTGATTAAGCCAAATAGGGAACAGTTGTCGCGTTTTGGTTTTTCTGTTGGTGATGTAATGTCATTGGTACAAAATGGTATCGGCGGTATAACTGCTGGCCAAGTTATTAATGGCAACGAACGTTATGACATTTATGTGCGTTTACAGGAGAGTAGTCGTAATAATCGCGATGCCATTGCAGAGATTCGTCTGCAATCACCTACAGGGGCTTGGGTACGTTTAGGCGACATTGCCGATATTTCACTTGAATCTGGGCCACCACAAATTCGTCGTGATGATGTTCAGCGTCGAGTGGTTATTCAAGCCAATGTACAAGACCGAGATATGGGCAGTGTTGTAGCTGATATTCGTGCGGTTATTGCCGCCAATGTTGATTTACCTGCGGGCTATTCAGTCGCTATTGGTGGTCAATTTGAAAACCAGCAGCGTGCGCAGGCTAGGCTAGCTATAGTTTTACCTGTGTCATTAGGCTTAATTGCATTATTGTTATATTTTGCTTTTGGCTCAATTGGGCAAGCCATGCTGATTTTACTGAATGTACCATTAGCTATTATCGGTGGTGTTTTTTCATTATATCTTTCAGGGCAATATTTATCAGTACCCAGCTCTGTAGGTTTTATTACATTGTTTGGTGTGGCGGTATTAAATGGCGTGGTAATGGTGGAAAGTATCAACCAAAGAATTCAAGGCGGCTCAGTGGTTTCAAAAGCTGTATTTGAAGGCGCAACTTCACGTTTACGACCCGTACTGATGACGGCGATAACGTCGGCATTAGGTTTAATCCCTATGTTAATGTCTAATGGCGTAGGTGCAGAAATACAACGGCCTTTAGCGAGCGTTATTGTTGGTGGGTTAGTGACAGCTACTTTGCTAACATTATTTGTATTACCGGTGCTTTTTAGTTGCTTTTCGAAGGCTAAAATTGCTCAGTTGCAACGTTAATAAAGCTTAAAACTCATATTAATTAGTATTACTTAGTGGGTTATTACATTTAGCCTGCTATTTTAATGATATCTGCAATAATTTTACTCGACCTTATTTAAATTAGCGTGATAAAGTTAAATTAATATCCACAATATTCCTCAATATTAACCCCCTATAAAGGTCCTGTAATAATGAATTTCGAACAAATTGTTTCGAGTATAAATAATGTTTTGTGGGGCGAAGGGCAGGTACTCATTTATGTATTGTTGTTCGCTGGCTTTTGGTTTTCATTTAAGCTGAAATTTATACAAATCCTTAATTTTCGTCATATGTTTTCTGTGATAAAAAACAGTGGTAAGCAGGATGAAAACGCCGATGATAATTCTGGTATTAGTTCACTGCAGGCATTGTTTATAGGGTTGTCTGCACGAGTAGGTACAGGTAACTTAGCCGGTGTAGCTGTTGCTATCTCGCTTGGTGGTAGCGGTGCAATATTCTGGATGTGGGTTATTGCTTTGTTAGGGATGGCTACGGGGTTTGCTGAGAGTGTTTTAGGGCAACTTTATAAAGTGAGCGATGACCATAAAGAATATAGAGGTGGGCCAGCTTATTATATTCAAAAAGGTCTAAACCAACGTTGGTTAGCGATATTATTTTCATTGTGCTTATTTTTAGGGTATGGCTTTAGTTTTAGTGCGATGCAAGCTAATACCATTGCCGATTCTTTAAATCACGCATTTAACATTCCGAGTATGTATTCAGGGCTAGTGATCACCATACTTGCGGGTGGCATTGTATTGGGTGGGCTTAAGCGTATTGCTCGCTTTGCCGAGTTAGTTGTACCTTTTATGGGCATTGCTTTTGTTTTAGTCGCGATAGCCATTACCTTAATGAATATTACTGCTGTACCTGCGATGCTTTATGACATCATAACGTCAGCTTTTGGTTTACAAGAGGCTGGCGCTGGCATGTTAGGCGCGGCGATTAAAAATGGTATTCAACGTGGCTTGTACTCTAATGAGGCGGGAGCAGGTAGTGTGCCTCATGCTGCTGCCAGCGCTAGACCAGTTCCTAATCATCCGGTTACACAAGGTTATGTGCAGATGCTAGGGGTATTTTTAGACACTATGGTGCTTTGTACTTGCACCGCGTTTATTATTCTACTGGCTGATATTAATTTTACCGGTGAAATGGAAGGTATTCGTGTAACCCAAAATGCTATTACTCATCATTTAGGTGAGAACGGCGTTTATTTCGTTTCTGCGGCTATTAGTTTGTTTGCCTTTACATCCGTGGTTGCAAATTACGCTTACGCTGAAAGTAATTTACATTTTTTCAAACTCGATAATAAGATTGGCCGAACTATATATACAACTATGTATTTAGCGATGGTTTTTTGGGGTTCAAGTGCTAGTTTAAAACAAGTATGGAGCATGGCTGATGTGGCTTTAGGGCTGATGACCTTAGTGAATGTTATCGCTATTGTGCAACTAACACCTACCATAGTTGCGTTAACTAAAGACTATAATGCCAAACGAAAAATTGAAAACGTAAGTGATGCTGATATGGCATTTAACGCTGATGATATTAAACTTCAGGGCAAAGTAGAACAGGGTATTTGGCAAAAAAAGAGGCTTAATGATTAAGTAATGCTAGCCTATAAATCTAACGATAGTTTTAGCTCGTGATGATAGTTCTACTCAAAGCTTAGCTATTGCGCAGTAGAAGTTAGGTTAAATATAGTCAAATATTGTGTCTTATTTTTTTACAATATATAGACCCAATAACAGCAGCTTACAAATTAATCTAATGCTATACTTTTCATTATATTAATGTGTGTTTTTTATATTTAGGAGATTTTTATGGCACAGCAAGGTTCAGGCGGTAATGTGTTAGCCGCGATTTGCAGTCTTTTTATTCCAGGTTTAGGCCAGTTGGTTCAAGGTCGTATATTGCCGGCATTATTGTTTTTTGTTTTTGCGAGCATCTTTTGGGGACTTTCATGGTTAGTATTCCCCATTGCATTTGCGGCAATTACGCATTTATGGGCAATTATCGATGCTGCAAAATTTAGTAGCGGTAATAATTTATGAAAAAGTTAAAAATGCAAAAAAGTGTTGTTTCAAAATTTTCATTTATGCTTGTTACACTCGTATTGCTAGCCGGTTGTCAGTCGGCTTATTACTCAGCTATGGAAAAAGTTGGCGTACATAAGCGCGATATTATGCTCGATAGAGTTGAAGACGCACAAACATCACAAGAAGATGCACAGGTGCAGTTTAAATCAGCGTTAGAGCAACTTACGCAATTGATCAGTTACGATGGTGGTGATTTAGCGACGCAATATGAGATGGTTAATGATCAGTACTTAGCAAGTAAAGCTTCTGCTGATGAAGTAACATCTCGTATCGACGCTATTGAAAGTGTGGCTGATGCCTTGTTTGATGAATGGAATGATGAAATTCAACAATACGCGAGCAATAGCTTAAAGCAACAAAGCCAACAAAAATTAAGAGAAACTGAACGTACTTATCAAAGACTTATTAAGTCTATGTATCGTGCCAAAGACAGAATGGCGCCAGTTTTATCTGCATTAAAAGATAACAGTTTATATCTTAAACATAATTTAAATGCGCAAGCCATTGGTGCTCTACAAGGTGAATATAAAACGATAAAACGTGATGTTGAATCGTTAGTCGCTGACATGAGTCAAGCTATAGAGCAATCTCAACAATTTATCGACTTGTTAAAAGCCGAGTAGATTGTTAAGCTTTTTAAAAGAGGCTATCGGATAATGTTTCGATAGTCTTTTCATTTTTTGAATCATATAAACAGTACAATAACATTTCAATGAAGTTGTTCATGGTTGTGCTTATTTGTCATATATAGGAATCTAGTATGGGTCGTTATTTTAAACGCCTAGTTCAAATTTTAGTTATCAGTTTTATCGTTATTTATGCTCTCATTTGGTTACTCTCACCAACTATAATACGCTACGTTATCAATACTTACGGCTTACCTAAGCCATTACTACTTACCGATAAATCGAGTATTCGCTATAACCCATTTACAGCACATTTAACGATAAGTGATTTAGAAGTAAAAGCGAATGAAAAAAATAGTGCACTTAAACTGCAAAGTCTCAATGCAGAGTTGCATTTGTACCAGTTACTTTTTGATAAAATATATATCGCTGAATTTACCCTCAATGGTATCTTTATTCCTATTACGGTGAACGAATCTTCCCTCAATATTGCCGGTATTGAATTAATGGATGAAAACCCTGTTCCAGTCGAACCTGAGCCTGAAAACGTTCCTGACAGTGGCAACTTTCCTTATCAAGTTATTGTGCCTGAATTCCAATTATCAGATGCACATATTGAATTAATGTATTTTTCACAGAAACATAACATTCAATTAGACTCTATTTCATTACAGAACATTTTATTGTCTCAACGTGAGCAAGATATTAAATTAAACTTGGTCAGCCATTTAAATGGCGCACCAGTTAAAGTGAAGATTGATGGGAGTTTACTGAAACAACAAGGGATTATTAGTGTTGAGCTTGATGCCAAAAATATCGAACTAAATACAGTAAAAGCCTTTTTACCACCAGAAATTTTAACGCTCAAAGGCAAGGTCAGTCATACCAGTAAATTTAATATTGCCATTAACGAAAAAGAAACGTTAATTAATTTTAAGGAACTGTTGTTAGCTGTTGAAGACTTAATTGTTGAGCAAGAGAATCTAGCCATTTCAGTCAAAAAGCAAATGCTTGAATTTCAATCGCCGCCATCATCTGCACCTTCTGTTTTAAAAGCTGATAGTGAAGTTGATAGTGAAGTCGATAGCAAAGTAGCTAATTCTAACCAATACAATATCGCGTTAAGTAAAGCGCAAACATTAGTTAATATGGGTGAGTTGCTGCTGACTATTGATGATCTTAATGTTGTGCAAAACAATATTGCTATTGCGGTTAAAAATCAAAAAGCTCAGGCAAAAAACTTAGCGGTTATAATTTCGGATAATAACCCGATAAGTATCGATACCTTGATTAATGTGACCATCGATGGAGTTACGGCAAATGCAGCAGACAAAGAAGCATTGTTAGCCGAAATTGCAAATATATCGATTAATAATATTGCTCTTCAATATCAAAACAACAAACCGAAAGTAAATGTTGAAAGCGTGGTTGTTGCTAAAAGCCAGTTCTCAAAAAATATTGAACAAAAAATGCCATCATTAGCCTCATTCAATGGTTTAACTGTCAATACAATTGAATACAGCCCAGAGCTTATTGCTATTAATGATATAGCCTTATCTGGGGTGGTTGCTAATGTGTTACTCGATAAAGATAAACAGTTAGCTACACTTGTTGCTCTAAATAGCGCAAGCAGTAATGAAGACACAGATAAAACGATTGAAAATCCAAAGGTGACTAACGAAGTAACGAGCAAGGAAGACAGCAAGCAAATTAGCGAAGAAGCTGCCGAGTTAGACAAAGCTGCTCCCGTGGCGAAACAAGCATTTAGATTAGGTAAATTTACCTTATTAGATGATGCTCAAGTAGACTTTAAAGACAGCAGTGTTACACCGAACTATGAGCGTAATGTCAATATTACGCATCTGCTTTTATCTGATGTTGATACGGGTAACCCTGAACAAGAAGTGCTACTTGATATACAAGGGAAAACAGATAAATACGCTAGCTTTGATATAAAAGGTCGCGGTGTACCGTTTGCAGAGCAACAAAAATTCAAACTAAATGCTGTGGTTAAAGAACTCAGTTTACCGGGTGTTTCTAGCTATATTAAACAAGCATTAAAATATGAAATTGAAAGCGGTCAACTCGATCTCACTATTGATGCTGGCTTGACTGGAAATAAAATTAATGGCGATGTTGATATTTTATTAAGAGGTGTAGAGTTTACTGCGGCTGATAATAATGAAAGAGGCGCGATATCTGATGGCTTCAGCGTACCGTTTAATGTTGCTTTAGGTATGTTAAAAGATTCTGATGGTAATGTTGAACTGACCTTGCCGTTAAAAGGTGACACAAACTCACCTTCTTTTGGCTTATCAGGATTATTAACATTACTGGTTAAGCAAGCGACTATGTCAGCAGCGAAAGACTATTTAATTACCACATTTGTGCCTTATGCAAGTGTAATGAAAGTAGCAATGGCAGCAGGTGAGTTTGCACTTAAACTGAGAATAAATGATTTAGTTTATCCTGCAACAGCTATTGAATTAAACGCAGAACAACTAGAGTTTAGCCGACAAATGGCCGTGATGTTGGCAGACAGGGAAAATACCAATGTTAAACTTTGTGCGGTAGCAACGGCGAGTGACATAGAACTAGCGGATGCGACACAAGCACATTTACCAGAAAATATTGCACGTTTAAGTAAAATATCACAACAACGCGTTGATTTATTCAAGTCTCATTTAGTCGATCAATTAAAAGTGCCTTCAGCTAGGCTATTATTTTGTAAAGCACAAATAGATACATCAGAAGGGGCTAAACCTCGTATTAAGTTTGTTATTTAGTCTACTTTAAAATCTATGACTAATTAAACTCACATTGTCAGCACTAAGGCTGTTCATGTGAACATAGAGCATGAAATAATTCCTAATCGGTTAATGAGGAAGCTCATTAACCGACAATTACTTTACTGAGCTTAACCTATAAAATAGCGGTGCCAATTGAACATTAACCTTTCAAGACTCTTTAATATAGTTACGTTTGAAATCGTACGTTTATTTAAAACTAAACGCGGCTTACTGGCGTTATTAGCATTTGCTGCTATCTGGTTTATTATTCTTTATTATTTTGTTGGCTCTGCATCAGCGATTGTTACATCGAACTCGTTTGAAAGTATGGCAAAACAATTATTTGGCGCTTTAGGGCTTTCTGCCTTGTTAGATTGGCCTGTTGCTGAATACGCTATTTATTGGTTAGTGGCGATTTACTTCTTTCCAAGCTTTGCGTTATTGGTATGTAGCGATCAAATTTGTTCAGACAAGCAGCGTGGTACATTAAGGTTTATTACTTTACGTACAACCCGAGCAGAGTTAGTTTTGGGACGTTTTTTAGGGCAATTATTAATCATGTCGATATTGATTTTATTGACTGCCATTGCGACAACTATATTAGCAAGCTTAAGAGATATAACCTTATTGACCGACAGTATTATGCTTGGCATTCAACTGTGTTTGCAATTAATTATCGTGGTAGCACCGTTTATTGCACTTATGTCTTTGCTTAATACTTTTGTTACCTCTGCGCGACTTGCTATTGTGGTTGCAACCCTATTTTTTGCCTTAGGTCCTTTATTCGTTGTATTTATAGAATATCAATTTGGCCAAAATTTTTATCTCAACTTAATATTTCCTGGTGGGCAAATCAGTAGTGTTTTATCTCAAAGTAGTGATATTGCAAGTCAATACTTTTTGCCTTTACTACAAACGGCTGTTTTACTCATTGGTAGCCATTTAATGATGAAGAGGGCTTCATTATGAGTTTAATTATTGATGTTCAACAATTAACGAAAAAGTACGGTAATAATACGGCCCTCAATAATGTTGAATTTTCGTTAGAAAAAGGTGCTCCAGTTGCGCTAGTTGGGCCAAATGGCGCTGGAAAAACCACCTTGTTTAGTTTGTTATGTGGTTATATACAGCCGTCTTCAGGCAATATCAGTGTTTTAGGTCATTCACCCGGAGACTCTGCATTATTTGGGCGTTTATCTGCATTACCTCAAGATGCACAATTGGACCCTAGGTTCTCTATCGCTATGCAATTATCCTTTTATGCACGATTGCAAGGCATGAGCCGAAAACAGGCTAAAAACGACACGCTAAGAGTGTTAGAGATGGTGGGCTTATTAGATGCTGTTAACAGTTTACCTAGCGAGTTATCGCATGGCATGCGTAAACGCGCCACTATAGCTCAAGCTTTATTGGGCAGTCCTGAAATTGTGATGCTGGATGAGGCTACTGCGGGGCTTGACCCTGTAAATGCTAGAGAGATTCGTGCAATTGTTGCGGATCATGCTAGTGAGGTTAACTTTATTTTAAGCTCACATGATCTTAATGAGCTTGAACGATTATGTGATCGGGTACTGTATCTAGAAAATGGTAAATTAAAGCAACATCAAACTCATGGTAATAATGTCAATACTCGTTATTTAACCTTGAGAATGAAACAGCAATATCAAGATATAATAGCGTCAATAAGCCAAATACCCAGTGTTGAACATATTGATATGACGCAAGATAGAGAATATTTACTCACGATTAATAATGAGCATGACGTAGGTAATGTTGAAATTGAATTACTCAATATGTTAATAAAAAACAATTGGTCTTACACACAAATTATTAATGGTAAAACTTTAGAAAACCAATTGTTTTAAGCATAATTAGTGGCGCTATTTATCAACAGGAATAAATTCGCCATCTAAACTTTTAGGTATTTGACCATTAGTCAGATTGTTTAGCCATTCTAGGTAATCATCATAAGACATAGGTTTAGCATAAAAATAGCCTTGACCAATATCACAGCCGAAACTGCGCAGGGTTTCTTCATCTAAAGCACTGTTTATACCTTCGGCGACCACTTCTAATCCAAGTCCTTTTGCCATTTTTACCGCAGTTTCAGCAATCACTTTACGTTTAATGTCACTACATACATCTTCAACAAATTCTCGGTCTATTTTGAGTTCTTGGAAGGGTAATTGATTAATTTGAGATAGCGATGAGTAACCTGTACCAAAGTCATCAATACTAATAGTAATACCCAGTTCAATAAGCTTCTCAATAGTATTTATAGCAATATTATTTTGCGCAAAAGAAATAGACTCAGTTAATTCAAAAATAATTTTTTCAGCTTTAATATCACAACGACTAATTATACCGGCAACGTCATCAATAAAATTAGCTTGAATAAGATCTTTACCGCTGATATTTATAGAAACCATATGGTTTAGACCCGTATGTTCAGTAAGCCGAGCCTGTTGAGTTAGCGCCGTTTCTACTACCCATAATGTTAGCGATGGCATTAAACCAAAATCTTCTGCTATCGCAATAAATACATCGGGATATATTGCGCCTAGCACTGGGTGATTCCAACGAATTAAACACTCGCTACTACAAACTTTATTTGTTTTTAGGTCAATCTGCGGTTGATGAAATAACTCAAAGCCTTTATGGGTTATCGCTTGCTCTAAATCAATGGCTAATTGTATTGAAGATGGGCTATTTTCACTGTCTTTTTGCGCATAATAAGTCCATTTGCTTTGGCTAGTTTCGGCATTACTTGCGGCAATTGATGCATTACTGATTAAACTTGCACTTGAACTACCATGCTCAGGATACGTAGCTAAACCAACAAACGCTGATAAGGGTAACTTAAGATTTTTAATCGAGTAAACATCTTGAACTGCTTGTTGAATAGAGTGAATGAATAGCTCTATATTTTGCTCATTATCTACGTTGTTAATCACCATTGCTAAGCTACAGTTTTCCAAATAGCATAGTTTTTCGAGTTGGTCAGTCGTATGAAGTACAGCATCATTGAACCTAAATAATGACGAGAGCTTTTGATTTAAATCTTGAATGAATTTAACTCTAGTTTGCTCATCTATATAAAGCTCAATACGTTGAAATTGCTCAGGCTTAATGACGATAACAGTGAAGTCTTGAATGTCGTCCTTTAAAATTTCATTAATTTTGTGTTCTAGATTGGTTTGTCTAGGGAGATGATTACTTTGATGATAAGCAATCATGGTTAATTTTTCTTGCTCGCTTCGGCGAATGCGTTCAGCTAATGCAAAAGCCATAAAGGTAACTTCGATCATAATGGCAAATAGAAAGGCATGACCGGTTAAAAAGCTATATTCAAGTTGATTTAGCAACACCATAGGTTGAATAATTGCACCAACAAACAAAGGTAACCAAGATAAAAAGTAAAAGCGTGCCCAAGAAAAATCTTGTTTTAAACGATTAAAAATAAGGTAAAGCGCGACAATATAGAATAATGGCTGTATTGAGAAAAATAGTTTGGTTTGTGCTAATTCATCTAATGAAAGTGAATACAGAGCTAATAGACTTATAATAGCGACAAAGCCAATGCAAACTTTATAGGCCCAGTGATTTAATCTGTCATAGCGTAAAAAGAATAAGGTAAATAATAGAAGGAATATAATTAATAAAAAGTCATTAAAGATGAGATATTGATTAAGTAAGTGCATTACCTGTTCAGAAAAAAGAAAGTACCCATAGCCAGTTAATGATGAAAGCACGGCAAAAGCAGATATAAGGTATCCTATATAGAGTAAATAAACCTTATCTTTGCCAGCAAAAAATAGTACTAAATTATAGATAGCAATAATGAGCAAAATGCCAATAAATGCACCATAAATAAGCTGAGACAATAGTAACCTTTGTTCAAAATCGTCTGGTTTAAACAATTGCAAAGGGATATTAGGAGGACCTGAGCTCTTTAGTTTTATTAAGTATTCGCTATAACCAAACTGGTTTAGCTCTAGATTTACTGCAGGATATACGTTTTGGCTAACTTCTAAGTCAGTTAAAGACTTGTCAAAAAGTATTGTTGGTGCTTTGATTGCGCCTAGCTCGTAAACAATAAAGCTATCAAGCATACTATGCTCAGCCATTAAGACTAAATGCTCATTTTCATATGCTCGTCTTTCTTGAATGTTGACTGATAATAGTGATTTTCCGATTGGATAATGCAAGGAAAGCTTTATCCAGTAGCTTTGCTCTGCAAGTGCATAAGGGATACTATTTATGTTACTTTCGATAAATTGGGCAGAGGTTAAAACCTCATTTATATCAGCATTATTGCTCTTATCTATGAAGTAGCTGCTGTTAATGGTAAATGGGCTGTTGAACTCATCAATGTTTTTCTGGTCAATATCATTCACTAAACTAACAAAGCTTAATGTTATGGCGAATAATATTAATGCAATAATAGCCGTAGAGATTTTTTTACTTAATTCGGGAAATATCAAAAATAAATACTCTTATAAGTGAATAGTAATTAAGGTTTTACCCTTAGTGCAGTAAACATTTTTTGAGTTTATAGTTTTCAAGTGTCGATAAGCTTTCTTGCAATTATATATGGCTTACTATTTAGCTTATACTTGTTTAATAGCTCAATCGATTTAATACAGCTTAGGCATAATTAAGCTGAAATAAAGATACCGACACGCTTAAATTGAGTGAAAGCTAACTGAATTATAAGCCTTTATCAATTTATACTAGCAATACTATTAATGTAGCAGAAATAGCGAATTCAAGTAATAACTTTAATTTGTATTTTTTGTATTTAATTCATCGTTAAACCTTTGGGCTAGATTAATAGCTTACTTGATGAATTAACTTCAACCTGATTAATATGAAAAAATAGCCAGCATACCAGTCTACCAATGCAAGTGAGAAAACTTAATATGATTAATATGGACTTTAAACAACGGGTTGTAATTAATACAGCAGAAAAAGCTTGGGAAAAAAGCCCTTCACCTGGTGTTATGAGAAAACCATTAGCGCGTGAGAACCGTGAAAGCGGTCATGCAACCAGTATTGTTAGATATGAAGCAGGTGCAAAATTCACTTCACATAATCATCCATTAGGTGAAGAAATCTACGTGCTTTCAGGTGTGTTTTCTGATGAAACCGGGGATTATCCAGCAGGGAGTTATTTTCGCAACCCTAAGGGCTTTATACATGCGCCTTTTAGTATTCAGGGATGTGAATTACTGGTTAAGCTACACCAAATGTCACCTTTAGATACTCAACGCATCAGTATCGATACAGCTCAACAAACATGGCTACCCGGTTACGGTAATTTAAAAGTAAAGCCGTTACATAGTTTTGAAAACGAAAATGTTGCTCTTGTTTTTTGGCCTGCAGGAGAGAGATTTGTTTTACATAATCACTTTAATGGGGAAGAGATTTATGTCATCAGTGGAGAGCTTATTGATGAACTTGGACATTACCCAGCAGGTACTTGGATCAGAAGCCCACATTTAAGTGCTCATCAGCCTTATGTTGAGCAAGATACATTGATATGGGTTAAAACTGGGCACCTAGCAGAAAACTAAAGATTAAATACGGGTAACTCACCACTTATAGACAGTGTTTTATCTTAAATATTGTTAAGCGTTTACTGTGTATTAACAACTTACACAATTGAAGGACGATCGTTGTGGAAATATAGCTTGCGCGTTATAGTTTTACTTGCCCTTTATTGTGCATGTAATGTTATCTGATGATGACTAATATCTGTAACGGTAATGGCACTTAATTAATGGTGATTGTTATAAGTTTGAATTAACTCTTTCATCGGCTATCTTTTGAATAAAGGATGGGTAATGGTTAAGATAACAATAACCATATAAGAGGAGAACATTGTATTTTCTACTCTAAGGCGGTTAAATGTTGATGTTTGTGGATATCTAATTCAATGATTATTAAGTGTGGAAGCACTGTTAATCCATTTTATATTATTAAAGAAAATAGGAATATCTTTGTGACTAATCAAGCTGATTTAAAAAGTGTAAAGTCTATTTTATTTGTCTGTATGGGCAATATCTGTCGTTGCTTATAAATCAATGACTTACGTTCATTCCCCAATGATTCCCCAACGATTCCCCAAATGAGCTACTTTATTTGTAAACTTTATATATTTCATTACTGTTTTAAATGAATGTTTAAAAGTTTATAAATATTGTGGGGCAGACCTAAATATAATAATGTAATTAAATAAAACTATGGGACTGAGATTTCTGAGTAGTATCCATAATAAACTGTTGAACTAGAGTAAATCTAATGAGCAATTCAATTTGGAATTCGAGCTTTAAGCCAAAGCCGATTAATGAACTGGCAAAGAGGGTTACAAGTGAAACTAGAAAAAAAATAGCACTTAAAAAAACGAAGGTATTAAAGAAGGGTATAAGTAAATTAGATAAGTGTCCATTTTGCAATTATGAACTTCCCAATGGCCTTGCAAAGCACTTAACTAAATCAAAAGAGTGCTGGAAAAAAGCAAATAACTATCATAAAAGAAGCTCAGTGTAGTCAAGCTTTATAAGTAATTAAGCAAGACTAATAACAGTTTATTCTTACCCCTTTGTCGCTTCTTTTAATATTATTTTTAGGTTAACTTTTGCCACACATAATGGGGTATTTCAATGGATGAAATAGAAAAATTAGATACTAAAATCTTAAGTTTAAATAGTTTAATTTCTGATGGCGAAAAAAAGTTTGAACTCAAAAGAGATAAGTTGAGCAATGAGTTCTTCAATAAGTTAAAGCCTAAAAAACCTAAAAAGTTTCAATCCGAATTGAATATGCGTCTAATGATTGGTGGGCGAAAAAATTATAAAGGGTATCTCCTTGATGAACTTCAGGTCTTAGGGAATCAATTTTTAAATAAAAATGATGAGCTTGTTAACTTATTGAAAGCTATTCGTAATGCAAGGGCTGCACTTTATCAACTAAATATAGATTACAATATGGCCGTTGATAAGCAGAAAGAATCTAATAAAAAATATGCAAAAATAGAACTTAAACCAATGCGAGTAGAAAAAAATGTAGGTTCATCAATGCCTAATTTTCCTTGGGAAAGAGTTTTTAAATCGAAAGGTTTTTAATACAAATAAAAGTCACTTATAAGACCACTTCATGGCCTTAATTGCTTATTTTAATAAAGTAATATTATTTTTCTCTTTGTAAGACTTAACCATTAAAGGATAAATTGTGCCTCACGAAATACAAAAAATTTGGCGTGAATTTGCAAAAGGAAATCTTTCCGAAGAGGGACGATGGCTTCGAAGAGGTTCACGGTCTAAAGTTGCATCACCATGGGTTAATGGCGTTTCATCTCCTGCAATGCCTACCCGTAAACTCTCAAATGTTATTGTCTATGAACAAGGTTGGTTAAATAACTTTAATATGGCTTTGGCAAAAAAAATAGTTTTGATAATCCAAATATAACTCTAAGAGAATTAGTTACTGAAATGCTCTTGAAAATGGGGCAGTCAGAAACAAGTTATCCATATGTTTGGTGGGTTGTACCAGAGGGTAATAAAATACGGACAATCTATGAAGATGCAAATGGAATTACATTTGTTAAATTAGATAATAAATGGAAGATGGCTTACTCATCTGAAGCAGTAGGTGTTCTTGTTGGAGCACAAGGAGGTTACGATTTTGAAGGAATTCCACGTAACTCTTATTTTGTATCATGGGAAAATGAAACTATAGCTATGGAGCATTAAGACTAAATAATTAACAAAGAAACATATCGTTTCAGACTTAATACAGGCAGTAATCTTATTTCTGCCTGTATTTTTTTAGTTAAAACTTTAAATTTAAATAAGTTGATTAACACTTGAACTACTACCTTATTAATTTTTTTTTGATTAAACCGCTTCTACTTTCGACCAGTCACAACCACGAAGGTCATCATATTCATCAGTCATTTTCTCATGTTTATGCCCTAATAGTTTCTTTGTATTTACTCCTTGAACTTTATACTCTCGTTCAGATAATGATCTTAATTCATGGAATGACGGAGGCTTCAAAATATATTCAATACCAGTTGCTATAATAGCTTTGGCGAAAGTTCTTGAAACTGTGTCTGCATGTAACGGATCACCCAATTTATTAACTGCTCTTGCCGTAGTATGGTGAAGTACGAAAGGTGAGAATTTAAATAAGTTAGCTTTATTAATCACATCACCAACAGATAAGTTGAGTTTCTCCAGCCTTAAACTTAAGGGGATCCTTAATAGGTTTCCTGTTTTCAGTTGAAATACACAAAGCTGATCATCTTCAACGAATGAATAAGGTGCATATTTTACTAAATCAGCAAAGCTTGTGTAATCCTCATTAACAAAGTGGTTTGAATTTAGCCTGTATGCCTTATAACGTTCATCCCAATCTTTACCTTTACGTTTTCTCATTAAACATAAGTCAGTTCTTCGTTGCCCTGTTATAACAGCGAGTAAAGCCGATAGTCTATGAGGTTCATATTTATAAGCCTCAATAACTTTTTCAAAATGAACAAAGCTTAAACGTTCACGTTTGACTTTTGCATCAGGGTTTATTGTCATAGATGCAATATTAGCGGTTATGTTATCAATACCGTTGCCAATAGCTATTTTGTAAATATCAATATATATAGATCGAACAGATTGAGCCATTCGATTTTGATCTAATTTTATATAACTATTAAGCAATTCAGCAATTTTACGGACATTAATGTCTGCAAAAAATAAATCACCATGAGCCTTATGAATAGCCATAGTAATATTTTTCTTAATTTTGAAAGTATTCGGCTTAATTTCTCCATTTTTTAACTTTTTTCTACAATAAGATAGATATTGTTCGAGCCACACTTTTAATTGAATACCAGTGCAGGTATTTGATGGAGTAGTTAAAATTCTATTTACTTTTGCATTGGCGATCTTTCCATATAAAACTGCATTTAGTTCAATAGCCTCTTCTTTAGCTGCAACAATATCAGACCCAAGACTGTGAAATTGCTTTGCTGCATCAGGGAACCTAGGATCATTAAAGCGAGGATCTTTATACTGGCAAGAAAAACCTGTCTTGCTACGTTTGTCTTTTTTAATATATAGATTTTTTATATCGTGCGCGTTTAAATTGTTACGTGGTTTAGCCATTATTTATAATCCTTTGAGTTCTATTATTTAGGTTGAAGTTTGCTGGTGTTGACTGTTTTAACTCTTTTAAAGCATGTTCTGTTCTTTTACATTCAATAGTTTTCTGAACATAAGTAGCGTTAGGGTGAACTAGCCAACTTCCGCCTATTTTTACTGGAGCAGGAGTTATCAAATGATTTCTCGCCCATTTATTCAAAGTGCCGATACCGAATTTTTTACTATAATTTTGTTCAGCCCATTCAAGTAATGTAATTTTTTTCATTGATGGTACCTCCAACTTAAAAAAGTAAATGGATTTACATTACCTAATAACTTAATTAAATTAAGTATACAGCTTTTAGTTGCAACTAACTGATTTTGTCCAGGTTTGTCTTTTTTTCTACACGAGGGGTTAGCTATTGAATAGCTAGATAGTGGAATTTTTTGTTTAAAGTTTTTCATTTTTTAGACCTCTAATATTGAAATTTTATAAAATTTGAATATAGGAGGGCGTAGAACAAAATTTTTAGTTTTTTGCCCTCCAATATACTTCATGATTTTGTTTAAAAGCTTGCACTTGCAAACTCCTGTTTTATGTAAAAATGTTTTGTTTGTTTGTTTATTTTGTAATTTATCTACATTTTCAGTTATCCTGTATTTTTTAAGTTGTGTTATTTATGATTTTTCGTATTTTGTAGCACTCTTTAGCCATATCATCATTTCGTACTGTGCCTTATTACTGAAATCAGGCTGTAAAGTGATATTCGTTACGCCCCACATTAGTTTTTTATTATATTTGTCGAACTTATATGATGCTTGATAAAGGTTGACACCATAATTCTCATTACAACCTGAAGCTGCTACCTGTGCTAGTACGTGATTAGACGAACATCGTCCATTTTTTCGAGCTGATTTTTAATTTCTTCAAGTGAAATCATTATAATTACCTCGTTAATTTATTAAATAATGAGCTTAAGCTGCTTGGTTTAAGTTAATGTACTCATATGCTATGAGCAAATAGATAGTTAGCAATCCTGTAACATCACCATGTTCGTTGTTTACGGACATACCTAACTCTGTACATACCTGAGTGTAACCTCTGACTAGATATGAAAAGCACCCAATGGCTTTCTTATCAACTTCCGCTAAGTCGAGTTCATCAAATAGAACATGTAGCGTGGTTATTATGTTTTCTATTTCTTTATTATTTTCTATTAGCTCAATTGGCATATTCTGAAAAGTTTCTGTAATTAACTCGCAACCATGCATCATTAAATTAACAACCCTGTCAGATGTAATTACCTTAGTGCCTATGTATTTACGATGTTTAACGCTAATTTTTTCCATTGATTTTTCTGAAGTAGCTTTTGTAACTTGCTTCAACATTCTTTCGTAATCTATAAATGTTTTCGCCTCAGGTGTTATTACCGAAATTTTACTCGTGTGATGTCTAAAATCTTTTTTCTTTGTATTCATTTTTTGATTTCCTATGTAAAAATTAAATTTTATTCAAGAAGCCAAAAAATTTGACCTCTTAGTTTTTAAGTTGATAGAACATCTTCATGTTCATATTTCC
>NZ_JACGWF010000246.1:0-264 GCF_014077595.1 Colwellia sp. 6M3
TATTCTCAGTCGGAGTTTCATCTTTGTCGTTAATCGAATCTAGCAGTGCATCAATATCATCAGGGTCTGCTACTTCAAGGTTGTCTTCACTTGACGTGTCATCCTCAGTAGGTGCATCACCTTGATCGTTAATCGAGTCTAGCAGTGCATCAATATCATCAGGGTCTGCTACTTCAAGGTTGTCTTCACTTGACGTGTCATCCTCAGTAGGTGCATCACCTTGATCATTTATCGAATCTAGCAGTGCATCAATATCATCAGGGT
>NZ_JACGWF010000076.1:0-21265 GCF_014077595.1 Colwellia sp. 6M3
ATTCAGTATTAATTCAGTGAATTTATGTATTAAGTAAATGATACCACAGGATACCGCTTTGCGGAATTGTATTTTGCAGGATTGATTTTGTCATTTTTTATCAATGTGATGAGTTTAATCAAGTTTTTCACACTAATCTGTTATTTATTTCTTAAATTGAATTGTTATTATTTAATGACTTCATAAAGTACATTAAATAGCTTTTAAAAAAATCTTGCAAAATACAGTTCCGCATTGCAGAATGCGTAAGCTGTTTTACTGCTTAATTAGTCTTGTAGTAATAATGAAATATAAAATTTGTATTAGAGTGAGCGCTTAAATGTCCAAACTAACAGAATTAGAGTTACTTGCTGATTTAGAAAAAATAAGTTACCAAGACCGATATCATTGTAAAACAACTTACGATGTTTTTTGCCATGCAGCAGATGAATATCCAGCTGATATTGCAATAGCTGAGCATGTTACTGCAACTCGAGATGAAGTTGCGAAAGAAATAACGTTTGCCACTTTATCTAATAAACTTAATCAAACAGCAAACCTATTTAAAAAGTTGGGTGTTGGTCGTACTGATGTTGTTTCTATTTTACTCCCCAATTTGACAGAAACTCATCTAAGTATATGGGCTTCTCAAGCCGTGGCAATTGCTAATCCCATTAATTACCTTCTGCAAGTTGATCACATTATTGAAATATTAAATGAGGTGAAAACTAAAGTGTTAGTGACAGTTTCTCTTGATGCTGAAACTGAATTAGGTAAAAAAGTGCATGAAATTATTGCACGCGTCCCGTCACTTGAACATGTCCTAGTCGTCGATAACAGTTATGGCGAGATCAGTCATAAAAATATCACCGTCAGTGATTTTAATCATGCTATATCTACTCAATCAAATGAAAGATTAGCAGAAACATTTCAACCTAAAGGTGAAGATATTGCGATGTACTTCCATACTGGAGGAACAACAGGACGTCCGAAAATAGCAAAATTATCTCATGACAACATTAGTTTTGTTGTGCAAGTTTATGCAGGGTTTAATGCTTATCATGGTAAATCCGCGGTTTTGAATGCATTGCCACTATTCCATGTGTTTGGAGTTATTGCCGCTAGTTTAGCTATGTTCTTCGTTGGTCGCACGGTGGTTATTATGACACCCGAAGGTTTTAGAAACCCTAATACAGTAAAAAACTGGTGGTATTTTGTTAATAAGTATCAAGTATGTTGGTTTCCTACTGTACCCACTATAATTTCGGTGCTACTTCAGCAGCCGGATGAAAAAATTGATTTGAAATGTTTTGAACATGCAGCCTGCGGCTCAGCACCTTTGCCTCTTGAATTAAAATTATCTTTTCAGCAACGATTTAATTGCAGTGTTACCAATGGTTATGGCATGACAGAGTCTTCTTGTGTGGTTGCTAGGACCCTTCCTGGTTACGATGTTGAAGGGGTTGCTGTCGGAAACGCTATACCTTACAGCCGTGTGATTGCTGTTGAATTAATTGATAACAAAATTAGTCGTATTTGTGAAACTAATGAACCTGGCATTATTTTGGTGAAAGGACCTAATGTTTTTCAAGGCTATTTGAACGTAAGTGATAATGATGGCGCTTGGGTTGAGGATGATTGGTTTAATACTGGTGATTTAGGCGTTATTAATGCATTAGGGCATATTCAGCTCACAGGTCGCGCAAAAGATTTGATTATTCGTGGTGGGCATAATATTGATCCGCAGATTATTGAAGATGCGTTGTTGGCTCATAAAGATGTAATCCAATCAGTTGCTATTGGTCAGCCTGACGCACATTCAGGGGAAATACCTGTTGCTTATGTGGTGTTAAAAAATCAACAACAAACTACTTCAGCGGACTTACTGGCCTACTGCCAAGAGCATATAAGCGAAAGAGCGGCAATACCTAAACGTATTGAAATTCTCGATAGCTTGCCGTTAACGGCTGTTGGTAAAGTTTTCAAACCAATATTACGCAATAAAGCTACAGAGTTTAGCGTTGATGCAATACTGAAAAAAAATGATATTACTGCACAGGTTAAATCAGAATTTGACCCAGAGAAAGGCCAGGTTGTTCACATTGAATTATCAAATACCGATGACAAACACAAAGCAGCTAAATTATTGATCGCTTTTCCTGTCGTTGTTAATTATAAAAATTTATAAGGAAAAATTATGAAAGACGCGTTTATATACGATGCAGCAAGAACCGCATTTGGTCGCCATGGAGGCATTTTATCATCTGTTCGTCCGGATGATATGCTTGCTCACCTTATAAAAAATTTAGTGCAACGCAACGACTTTAATTTAAGTCTTTATGAAGATGTAATTGCCGGTAGTACTAATCAGGCAGGTGAAGATAGCCGTAACGTGGCTCGCTTTGCAGGATTATTAGCAGGTTTACCTATCGAGACAGGCGGGTTAACGGTTAACCGTCTTTGTGGTTCAAGTTTAGCGGCGGCGTTAGATGCTGCTCGATGTGTAAAAGCCAATGAAGGCGAGTTATTTGTTGCTTGTGGCGTAGAATCTATGAGTCGCGCACCTTTCGTTTTAGCTAAAGCAACTTCAGCCTTTTCTCGCCAGCAAGAAATCTTTGATACCACCATGGGGGCTCGTTTTACCAACCCAGAGATTATTAAAGCCTATGGCGGGCATTCAATGCCTGAAACGGCTGACAACATTGCCAGTGATTTAAATATCAGTAGAGAAGATTGCGATATATTCGCAGCCGGCTCGCAAGCGAAGTATGAAGCGGCAAAAGTAGCTGGTTTTTTTAACGATGAAATCATTCCCATTGAAGTATCACAAGGCCGAAAGTTGCCACCAATTTCCGTTGTTGCTGATGAGCATCCACGTCCATCTTCAACGGCAGAGGCTCTGGGTAAATTAAGACCATTATTTGATGGCGTAGTCACCGCGGGTAATGCTTCAGGTATTAACGACGGTGCTTCTGCCATGATTATTGGTAGTAAAGAAGTCGGCGAAAAAGCAGGTATTAAACCTCGCGGTAGAATTATAGCGGGTGCGATTGCCGGCGTACCACCACGTGTTATGGGTTTAGGTCCTGTTCCAGCTTCACAAAAAGCCTTAGCAAGAGCGGGGTTAACCTTAGCTGATATGGATGTTTTAGAATTCAATGAAGCCTTTGCAGTACAAGCACTCGGGTGTATGAAACAACTAGGTATCGCTTTTGATGATCCTCGTATTAACCAAAATGGTGGTGCGATTGCGATCGGACATCCTTTAGGTGCTAGTGGTACGCGCATTATGCTAACGGCATTGCGTCAATTAGAAAAAACCGGTGGTCGATACGCATTAGCGACCATGTGTATTGGTATTGGTCAAGGTATCGCAGTCGTTATTGAGCGTGTTTAACTTTCTAAAAGTAAGGAATTAGTTTATGTCAGTTGTTAGTTATCAATTAGAAGGTGATATCGGTGTTATTCGTTTGAATAACCCTCCGGTTAACGCGCTTTCTCATGCATTACGATTAGGAATTCAAGAGGCATTAGCACAAGCACAAAAAGATGCCTCTTTAGCAATAGTTTTGATTTGTGAAGGACGTACTTTTATTGCGGGGGCAGACATTTCAGAGTTTGGAAAACCACCCATGCTACCTTCTTTACCTGAGTTGCTTAATGAAGTTGAAGCATCAACAAAGCCTATTATTGCCGCCATTCATGGCACCGCACTCGGTGGCGGATTAGAAACCGCTTTGGCTTGTCACTATCGTTGTGCATTAGCTAGCGCTAATGTTGGGCTACCTGAAGTTAAATTAGGCTTATTACCCGGTGCAGGTGGAACACAAAGAGCACCTAGGTTAGTCGGTGTTAAAGCCGCATTGGACTTAATTACTACGGGTACGCCAATTTCTGCAGATAAAGCACTTAGTATCGGTTTAATTGATAAAGTGGTTGAAGGCGATTTATTGACCTCAGCAATTATGTTTGCCAAAGACGTTGTTGAACAAGGCGCTGTACTTAAAAGAGTAAGAGACATAGATGTTGATAAAACTGGTGCGTCAGCAGAGTTCTTCGATGATTATAGAGCCCAATTAAGTAAACGTTTTCGTAAACAAGAAGCACCTCAACGTATTGTTGAATGTATTGAAGCGGCAATGAATAAACCTTTTGATGAAGGTCTTAAAGTTGAAAGACGTTTATTTATAGAGTGCATGCAATCGTCACAGTCTGCAGCATTACGCCATATGTTTTTTGCCGAAAGAATGTCCTCAAAAATTAAAGATTTACCAAAAGAGACTCAGTTAAAAGATATTAAACGCGTAGGTATTATTGGTGGCGGTACCATGGGAGGAGGTATTGCAATGAATTTTGTTAATGCGGGTATCCCTGTGACACTGCTGGAAATTAACGATGTAGCATTGCAGCGTGGTAAAGATATTATCGCTAAAAATTACGCGATAACCGTTAAAAAAGGTAAATTGACTACTGAGCTTGCCGCACAACGCCAACAGCTGATCACAGGCACCACAGATTATAACGATTTAGCTGATATGGATTTGGTAATTGAAGCTGTTTTTGAAAATCTAGACATCAAAAAACAAGTATTCGCCAAGCTCGATAAAGTATGTAAACCCGGAGCTATTTTAGCCAGTAACACCTCTTATCAAGACGTAAATTTAATTGCAGAGTCTACTTCAAGACCACAAGATGTTATTGGTCTGCATTTTTTTAGTCCTGCTAATGTCATGAAATTACTTGAAATTGTTCGCGGTGATAAAACGTCTGATCAAGTGCTTGCAACATCGATGGCTATTGCTAAAACCATTAAAAAAGTGCCTGCATTATCTCGCGTTTGCTATGGCTTTATTGGTAACCGTATGTTGCGACAATATGCGCGAGAAGCCCAATTATGTTTACTTGAAGGCTCAACACCTCAAGGTATAGATACCGTAATGCAAAACTTTGGTATGGCAATGGGGCCGCTTGCTGTTGGCGATTTAGCCGGAATAGATATTGGCTATAAAGCGCGTGAGGGCTTAACTGATGAAGAAAAAGGTGATGTTAGAACCTACTGCATTGCGGATGCTTTATATGACATGGGCCGCTTAGGTCAAAAAACTGGTGCAGGCTATTACCAATATGATCCTGACACTAGACAGCGTATGTCTGATCCTATAGTACTTGAAGTTATTGAAGCACAAGCTAAACAAAGAGGGGTTGAGCGCAAAACAATAAATGATGTGACTATTTTACAACGTTTAACTTTTGCTTTGATTAACGAAGGTTTCAAAATACTTGAAGAGGGTATTGCACAGCGTCCGAGTGATATTGATGTGGTTTACGCCTTTGGTTATGGATTTCCAGCCTACCGAGGTGGTCCAATGTTTTATGCTGAGACCATAGGTTTAGAAAAAATCTATCAAACCATATGTGAATTCGGCGTTACTTACGGTGAAGATTTTTGGCAACCAGCAGCATTATTAAAGCAACTTGTTGAGGAAGGTAAAACCTTAACTCAGTGGGCGAATAGCCAATAGCCAAAAGAGTGAAAAATTAGTTATACCAATTTTCGGCATAGCTAATTTTTTATCAAAGCAAATATGCTCTAAGGGGAAAATATGTCAATTCCACAAACATTACAAAATAAATTATCTTTGCCTGTCATCAGTGCTCCAATGTTCATCGTCTCGGGGCCAGAATTAGTTATCGCTGAGTGTAAAGCCGGAATTGTTGGCTCTTTTCCTGCACTTAATGCGCGTCCACAATCTTTACTGGGTGAATGGCTAAGCACCATTAAAACTGAATTAGATGAGTACCAAATAGCTAATCCTAATGCCATTGTTGCCCCATACGCGGTTAATTTAATTGTTCACAAGAGTAATGACCGATTAGAGGATGATGTAAATACTTGTATTGAATTTAAAGTACCGATCATTATTACCAGTTTACGCGCGTTAGATCCCTCATTAGTTGAGCGAATTCATGCGTACGGCGGTATTATTTTTCACGATATTATCAATGTTCGACACGCCGAAAAAGCGATAGCAGCAGGTGTTGATGGTTTAGTTTTGGTGTGTGCAGGAGCAGGTGGACATGCCGGGACCTTAAGTCCTTTTGCTTTGGTGAGTGAAATAAAACAAATTTTTAATGGTCCTATTGCGTTATCAGGCTCTATTGCTAATGGTGCATCAATACTCTCAGCACAAGCTTTAGGTGCTGACTTTGCTTATATAGGAACGTGTTTTATTGCCACAGAAGAAGCGAATGCAGAGCGGGAATATAAAAACATGTTAGTTGATTATAGCGCTAAAGATATTGTTTATAGCTCTCTATTTACTGGCGTACATGGCAATTACCTTAAGCCAAGCATTTCTAATGCAGGTTTAGATCCCGATAACTTGGACGAAGGCGATAAAAGTACCATGAAATTTGGTTCCTCTGGAGGCAGTAAAACTAAAGCTTGGAAAGATATTTGGGGGGCAGGCCAGGGTTTGGGCAGTATTACCGAGATTACTACAGTGTCCAAAATCGTTGAACGTTTCAAAACAGAATATGTACAGGCGTTATCGCGCTTAAATCGACTGAACATTAAATAGAGGCAATGATGAAAATTCAAGAAAATATATTAATTCATCAGGATAGTGGTGTTCTACATATAGGTATTAATCGCCCAGAGAAAAAAAATGCTTTAACACACCTAATGTATTCGGCTATGGCTACAGCACTTAAAGATAGTGCTTCAGATGACAGTATTAATGTCGTACTTATACATGGTACAGACGATGCGTTTTCAGCAGGGAATGATTTAAACGATTTCAATAATCGAGATGTTAATAAAGCTTCGCCCGCATCAATTTTATTATATGAGCTGCATAATTACCCAAAACCAATCGTTGGAGCCGTATCGGGTGTTGCCGTTGGAATAGGCGTAACTATGTTGCTTCATTTTGATTTGGTTTATGCCTCAGAAACTTATTTTAAAATGCCTTTCGTCGATTTAGGTGTATGCCCCGAAGGAGGATCAAGCTTGCTTATTCCTCAATTAGCAGGTCATCGTAAAGCGGCTGAAATATTAATGTTGGGTGATGCTTTTAATACCCAGACGGCAATTGATTTAGGTATAGTAAATCAACAAATAGACAAATCTGAAGTATTTGATTTTGCTTTAAGCAAAGCGAAAGCATTAGCGTTGAAACCTCAAAATGCCTTACGTACGACTAAAAAAATGCTTAAGGCTCCTCAGCAGACAATACTGACCGATATTATTAAAAAGGAGTTAGCGATTTTTGCACAGTTACTTCAAAGTGAAGAATCTCAAGTGGCAAGAAACAGAAAATAAAGGATTAAAATGAAACCTTGGGCAAATAAAGAAATGCCGCCATTTAATGATCATTTAGGTTTTGTGATTGAGGAATGGCGAGAAAATCATATTAAAATGAGTGCTGAGCTTAAACCTGAGCATTTAAATCGTTCAGGTATTCCACATGGAGGCTTTATTTCAGCTTTATTAGATGCAGCAACTGCGCTGACTGGAGCCTATAGTGATGATCCTCTTAACTATAGAAAAGCATTAACTTTATCGTTAAATATAAACTATTTAGGCCAAGCTCAATCAAACAAAATTTATGCCATTGGCAGGGTGACAGCTTCCGGTCGAAATATCTATTATGGTGCTGCTGATGTTTACGACTCTTTTGATAATATTATTGCTTCGGGTCAGGGCGTTTTTAGATATAGAAAAGAGTAATTAACACTTAGATGAATCAAGTAGTTTGAAGTGGTTTAGGTACAGTCATACAGTAAAATATTGCATTAGAAGTGGAGAATATTATGAAAGATCAATTACATTGCTACTCTCATCAATTAAAGCATCCCGTAAGATGGGGAGATATTGATATGTTAGGACATGTTAATAACAGCAATTACTTTCGTTACTGTGAAGAAGGTAGAGTGAAATTTTTCTCAGATAGTCATATTAGAGCCGCCCTTGGCGGTGATAAGCTGGGCTTTGTTGTTGCTTATATCGATTGCAAGTTTAAGTTTCCGGTGACATATCCTGATAATCTTATTATTGCCACCAAAGTTGAAAAAATAAGTACTGATAGGTTCACCTTAAGCCAAGTCATCTATAGCGAAACACATCAAAAAATTGCGGCTAAAAGTGAAAGTATTATTGTTTCATATAGTCATGAAATGCAGAGCAAGATTAGTCTTTCGAATGCGGCATTATCTTTGTTAGAAAAAGAATTAAACCGTCAATTTGAATAAATTAAAATATAACTAAGCAAATATTATCTAGTATCCATTGAGGTAAAGTAAATTTATGAAAGTATTAGTCCCAATTAAACGTGTCATCGATTATAACGTCAAAGTACGTGTTAAATCTGATAACTCAAACGTTGATTTAGCTAACGTTAAAATGGCCATTAACCCTTTTTGTGAAATTGCCGTAGAAGAAGCTGTTCGCCTTAAAGAGGCAGGCACAGCAACTGAAGTTATTGCTATTTCTATTGGTAATAAAAGCTGCCAAGAACAGCTTCGAACTGCACTTGCCCTAGGCGCTGATCGTGCTATTCATATCGAAACAGAGTTAGCGCTCGACGCGTTAAATATTGCTAAGCTACTTCAAAAAATTGTCGAAGAAGAACAACCGCAGCTCGTTATCTTAGGTAAACAATCAATTGATAGCGATAACAACCAAACCGGCCAAATGCTTGCTGCATTAACTGGTTTAGCACAAGGTACTTTCGCCTCTGAAGTTAAGGTTGAAGGCGACAGAATTAATGTAACAAGAGAAGTAGATGCTGGATTACAAACGCTAGCACTAAATCTGCCCGCAATTGTGACTACTGACTTACGTTTAAATGAGCCCCGATACGCCTCTCTACCTAATATCATGAAAGCTAAACGTAAACCACTAGTGGTAAAATTAGCTGCTGATTTTGGTATTGATTTAACCCCACGTACCAACTTATTAAAAGTGACACCACCTAAAGAACGACAAGCGGGTATTATTGTTGAATCAATTGATGAGTTAGTTGCAAAGTTAAGAAATGAAGCAAAGGTGATTTCATGAGCATTTTAGTCTATGCAGAACACGACAACAGCGTGTTAAAAGCTGATACTTTAAAAACAGTTGCTGCGGCACAGAAAATAGGTGGTGACATTACCATTTTAGTTGTTGGCTATAATTGTCAAAGCGTTGCTGAACAAGCCGCTAAAGTTAATGGTGTTACTAAGGTATTAGTTGCAGATAACCTCGTGTACGAGCATCAACTGGCAGAGAATATCAGTTTATTAGTGACTGAATTAGCAGTGAACTACGACGTGATACTGGCTACAGCATTAACCACCGGCAAAAACTTTATGCCTCGCGTTGCCGCTTTGTTAGATGTCGCTCAAATTTCAGACATTACGGCGGTAGTGAGTGCAGATACTTTTGTGCGTCCAATCTATGCCGGTAATGCTATTGCAACCGTGCAAAGTGTAGATGATAAAAAAGTAATCACAGTCCGTTCAACTGGGTTTGATGCCGTTGCCACTGATGGCGCTGCAGAGATCATAATACTAGATAAGGTTACAAATGCAGGTATTTCAAGCCATGTCAGTGATGAGTTAACGGTTTCAAAACGCCCAGACTTAGGTGCAGCAAGTATCGTTATTTCAGGTGGTCGCGGTATGCAAAATGGCGATAACTTCAAGTTATTAGACGGTATTGCTGACAAATTAGGTGCTGCCATTGGTGCATCACGCGCGGCGGTAGATGCAGGCTTTGTTCCTAATGACATGCAAGTTGGTCAAACAGGTAAAATTGTTGCGCCAGACTTATACATTGCCGTAGGTATTTCAGGCGCAATTCAACATCTTGCGGGTATGAAAGATTCGAAAGTGATTGTGGCGATAAATAAAGATCCAGAAGCGCCTATTTTCCAAGTAGCTGACTACGGTCTTGTCGCCGATCTATTTGAAGCGTTACCTGAATTAGAAAGCGCCTTGTAAAATCGATTGGATGACTTATTTCAATTGTATAGCTGCTGATTTTACTGTTTTTACTTGGAACTCATCATACGATATTGTCACTAAAATTTAGAATTAATTTTGGTGTTAACGTTGATTTTTAATCATGGTTAGTCGTGTTGATGAGTAACAATATTATGGAATTATATCAGCGATTATTTTGTTGGTGTAAATTATCGACAAGTATACTTAGCAGTATAAAAGTCATAAATAGTCCTCGATAACTTTACATTTTCTGCTCAAAAGAAACATTACAAGAAAAGTAAGTAGATTATTATCATAGTAAGTTAGTTATATTCCAGCATAAATAACTAAGAAAAATGTTATAAAATTTTTGAAATCGGGTGATTTCCTACTTAAAATAAGTGGCTGTAATACTCTTGGAATGTTCAAGAATTTCGTTTTTGGCCAATTTATAGTACAAATAATTCAGTAACTAAAAAGATCAAGTAGCCTGTTATCGTATATTTTCATGATATTCCTCTAAATTGCGGCTAATAACCTATAAACGTCAGCTTTAAAGCTATCTATAATCTTTATTTTTAGAGCAAATAATGAGATTATAACTACCATAATTTGAAAAACGTATTGACATCTAAAACAAGTCAATTCGCCGAGTATCAAAACAATTGAGTAGTTCAAAATGAATACACCAACGGGTATGCCAAGAGATACAAATGGGGAAGTCGATCGTAAATTTGTCGAAGCGCTTGCTAGAGGTTTAGATATTTTACGGGCATTTAATCCGGGAGATGGATTTCTTGGCAATCAGGAGATAGCTCAGCGTACCGGTCTGCCTAAATCGAGTATATCAAGATTAACCTATACCTTAACAAATTTGGGCTACCTGACTTATTCAAAGCGTTTAGAAAAGTACCAGCTTGGCGCTGGTGTGTTGGCTTTGGGTTATGCATTTGTGTCAAACCTAGCAATTCGTCAAGTGGCGAACCCCCAAATGAAAGAACTTTCCATTGAAACAGGTACATCAATAGGTTTGGCAGACAGAGATCGACTTGACATGATTTATGTTGATCATTGTGCCCCAAAAGATATTGTTACCTTTAAAAAAGATATTGGCGACAAAATCCCGATGGCAACTACGGCAGCAGGGCGAGCTTATTTAGTGGCTTTGTCAGAAGAAGAACGTGACTTCTTTATGAGACATTTCAAAGAAAAACTGGGTGATAAGTTCGAGGCTGTCAAAGCTGGCGTTGATCAAGCAGTGGAAAGCTATAAAGAATTTGGCTATTGCCACTCTTGGGGCGATTGGGAGCGAGATACCAATGCTATTGCGGTACCGCTGAAGCTCACGCAAGGGCAAATTTATGTATTCAATGCTGGTGGCCCAGCTTTTAGGTTGTCGCAAGAGTTTTTGAGCGGAGAAGTCGCGCCACAATTAAAAAGCATGGTGCGTAATATCGAAGCAACCTTAATTCGATTTTAATACTTTTTCTTAGTTTATTATTTCACTTATTGTTAAAAGGTCTTTGTTTATTGCAAAGGCCTTTTTTGCAATTGGCATATGATTATTTGTTATTGATTTGGCGCTAAGCATAGTGGTATATAAAATACTTATACCGAACTTGGATAAATAAAGCCTAACTTTGGTTATTATTTTATCGAGGTTAAGTGGATTTGAGAATATAGAATGAACACTATGTATGACTTGAAGCGTGATGGTTGTTCGCGGCAGGGTATATGTTAACCAACCGCGAACAATAAAGGCTACATCATAAGGTTAGGTATTAGCAGCGATAGTATCGGGAAGGCGATAATCGCAATCAATACTAAGATATCCATGACCAGAAAACGTGTAACGCCCATAAAAATGTCATATACAGCTACCGAAGGTTTAGTGACACTGGCGATAACAAAGACGTTTAATCCGACCGGCGGGGTGATCAAGCTTATTTCAAGCAATTTTATTATAACCACACCAAACCAAATTAAGTCTAAGCCATAACCTTCTACCATAGGGATTAAAAATGGTAGGGTAAGTACCATAATACCTAGCGGGTCAAGAAACATACCTAGTAGGAAATATACACCAGCGATCATTACCAGTAATAGCCATAGTGATACGTCGGCAGATTCGATCAAACCAACCAGTGCTGGTGCCATACCTGTTAATGCAACAAAGCCAACAAAAATTTTTGCTCCGGCCGCAATAAAAAAGATTGTCGTGGTCTGCGTACAAGTTTCCTTAACTGATTGAATAAACTGTTGCCAATTAAGTCGTTTTTGTAAAGCGCCAATAATGATTACCGTAAACGCACTGATCGCTGCTGCCTCTGTAGCGGTAAATATACCACCGTAAATACCACCAATAATAATGGTAAAAAGCAACATAGCAGGCCAACATCTTATCGCTGCTTTTCGGCGATCGCCTTTAACATGCAAAGTGGTATCAGCCGGTGCATCACTGGGATTACGTTTCACCCATATGTAGATCACCACTAAAAATCCCAACAAAGATATCAGACCTGGGATAATACCTGCCAAGAATAGGCGACTAATTGACATTTCGGTAAAAATACCATAAACAATAAATAGCACACTGGGTGGAATAAGCGAACCAAGCGTACCACCAACGGCCACAGTAGATGTAGCTAAACGCTTATCATAGCCCATCCGTAACATCTCAGGCACACAGATTTTACCCATAGCTGAAGCACAAGCAATGCTCGAACCTGTAATAGCCGAGAATCCCCCACAGCCAAAAACAGAGGCCATTGCCACCCCGCCAGGTAAGCGCTTTAACCAAACTCGCGCCGCATGATAAATGTCAGTAGTGATACCTGTATGGTAAGCAATATGACCTAAAAGTACGAATAGCGGTATCATACTTAGATCATAAGAATGGACTAAGTCGAAGGCATTGGATGAGATCATAGTCAGAGCAGGTGCAACCGCTGTGTCAATGTCAAAGCCACCGTTTCTCAAAGCAAAAAATAAAAATATAAATACCGATGACACGCCAGCTAAGCTAAAGGCGATTGGTACACGGAAAATAAGTAAAAGCAACGTACAGGCAAAGCCGACGAGCCCAAGCATTAATGGATCCACAGATTAACCCTCTTCAATTGTATCGTATGCCGCGTCTGAACGCTGCGCGAGATAGTCAGTATTACCACAGATTGCTGCTCGAAAATCAGTAACGAAAATTACCATTAAACGTATAATAAATAGTGTTGCACCAGCAAAAAAGGCAAATCGTCCTGGCCATTCAGGTAGATCTAATTGGCTAAAGAAATAAGCGCCACTAATGGCTGAGTGGAAAAATCCTTTCCAAGCAGCCAATGCAAGTGGCAGTAATATTAATAGGCTGATGAGAGATCCAATGGCAAGCATCCATAATTTGGTATGCTTACCCAAGCGTTTAAATAAGAACTCTATGGTGATGTGGCTGTAATCTGCAGTAACATAAGCCAACGGCAGAAAAACGGCTCCTACCATGAGCTCTCGAACGATAACAACATCGTCAGTTACTCCCCATCCAAAAAGGTTACGTGTAATAACTGTTAGCGTGATCATTAGGCCGAGCGTGATAATGCAAAGGCCAGCTACAATCAATGCCCCTTGTTCCATTTTTTTCAACATAATATTAAACTCTATGTGATACCAATTTGATTAACGCTGTGGTCATTTCTACTGGATAAAACAAACCACATTTGGGTTGTTTTTATGCCTATAAAGTAGAACACCTCATTAATTAAACGGGTGTATTTAAGTTAACGTGCCCAAGGGTAGCCATTGAGTTCCCGTTCTTGGCTATATTTTTTAAGAGAAGCTTTGTAGTTTTCCACCATGGTTTTTCCAGATAGGCCACTGTCAATGGCTTCTTTTTCCCATTTCTTAATGTGATATTGACTCGCGGCGTATAATTGAGCTGAACCTGAAGAGGGCAAAGTAATCATTTCTAACTTACGACCATCAACTCCTTGTGTCAGTAACTCTTCTGCTCTTTTGTCAGCCTTCATTATATTTTCACCAAGATAATTGATAAAGTCAGCGCCAACTTCATTTATTATATTTCTTTGAGACGGGCTCAATTTTGTTAGTGCATCTTTGTTTATAAATATGCCTAAACCGGTATAGGTGCCCCAATTGAGCTTGGTTAGGCTGTCAGACGCTTCATGTTGTTTCAAAGCAATTGTGGCGCTCATGTAACCAAGGCTACAATCGAGTAAGCCGTTACCTAGTCCCTGATACGCCTTATAAATACTCATGCTGACTAAATTGGCTCCTAGATCGCCAAATATTTTACCAAAGGTACCAACACCACGAATTTTTTTACCTTTAATATCTTCAAGTGTTCGAATAGCGCTCCCTTTACATAGCACGATAACGTTGGACAGCATGTATGAAGTGATGAAGGATAAGTTTTGTTTGGCTAAATTACTGGTAACTTCAGGGGATTGCATATGATCAAAATTAGCTTTTAAACCAACCCAAGGATCGAGGTTTTCAAAAGGTAAATTAGTGAGAGAAAAAGACACCATCTCTTTGGGAAAGTAATCGGGAATAATAGTGCCCATATCGACCACGCCTGCAGCAATAGATTGTCGCGCGGCATTCGCCTTAAATAAGGCACCACCCCACATAATATCAATTTTTAAATCACCACCAGAACGCTTTTCAACTTCCTGTGCAAACCATTTGGTAGCACTAGCACGGGCGCCACGATTTGGCCCAGGTTCGCCATAAGTGAGAACCGTTTCAGCTAAAGCAGGGATTGCACCCAAAGCAGCAATGGTTAATGTTGCTACTTTGAAAAACTTGCTAATGATATTCATTTTTGGACTCATCAAAAAATACCTCGTGTTTCGCTTGGCGGAACCTTGGTGCCACTAAAGTTCATTACTGTACAATAACAAACATGGCGCCGCAAGCATAAAAATAGCTATAAATTAAAGATATGGAAAATATCTAACGATATATTTCTTTTTGAAGATAGAGTGAAGCGATCAATTAAAAAATCACTGTAAAATAGTATTAAAAACGGGCAACTCTATGTGCCAAAAATTAATCCCATTTAATTAGCAAGTTCCGATATTTCTTGATAATCAACTGACCGAGGAAGAACGAATGATCCGTGACTCTGCTCATTATTATTGTCAAAAAAATTGCTACTAGGTGTGCTTGAAGCCAATAGATATGAACATTATGATCGCGAAATCATACGTGAATTAGTTCAATTAGGTTTATTAGGTGATACTTTGTCTGATAAGTTTGGCGGCAGCGAAGTCAATTATGTCAGTTATGTAAATTATGTCAGTTATGGTTTAATTTCGCGTAAAGTAGAGCCTTTAGACAGTGGTAAGTGCAGCGCAATAAGTGTGAAGTGCTTGTTATTTAAAACTGTGAAGTCCCAAGTAGCTTCATCCTAATGAAGTAGATCAAATAGTTTATTTATTTTGTAATGATTTACGCTCTACAATGCTAGGGTGCTTATCAATATACTGCTGTATGAAAGAGACTTGCGACATTGATAAATAAAGGCCTCTTTTCGTTCGTCGCCATATGATGTCTTCAACATTAATAGCCCATTCATGTTCGATTAAAAAGTTGATTTCTAGCTCATATAAATCAGCACCAAAACAAGACCCCATAGCTTCAATACTATCTATATTATTTAATAAAGTGAAAATTATTGTACCGTAGCTACGGATCAATCTAGTCCGCAATGCTGAAGACAACCATGGAAACTCTTTTTTAATTTCTTGAGTAAATAATTCTATATTATTGAAGTTTCCACCGGGCAGCGGGGCGTCTGCTGTCCAGGTAGGTCCAATGTTTGGGAAATAAGGACTAAGTTTATCAACTGTAGCTTCTGCGAGTTTACGGTAAGTGGTTATTTTACCGCCAAAAACTGACATGACAGGTGCTTTATTATTTACATCTTCTATTTCTAACTTGTAATCACGGGTTACGGATTGAGCATTTATTGACTCGTCATCTAATAAAGATCTAACACCTGAAAATGTCGTTACAATATCATTACGTGATATTTTTTTCTTAAAATAGGTATTGGTGATGTTTAATAGATAGTCAATTTCTTCATCTGATATTTCAACAGCAGAGGGATCACCATTATATTCAACATCTGTGGTGCCAATTAATGAGAAGCTATCTTCAAAAGGGGATACAAACACGATGCGCTGATCAACATTCTGTAGAATATAAGCTTGTGGTTGATCATGGATGCGCGGTACTACGATATGGCTACCCTTAACTAACCTAATTTTTTGAGGCGATTTGTTGGGTAAAGTATTTGAAAACAACTTTGCAACCCAAGGTCCAGCAGCGTTTACAATACTGCGTGAACGAATAACACTCATTTTACCGTGCAAACTATCTTTTAAGGTAATCGTCCAAATATTATCTTCGCGTACTGCTTTTATACACTGAGTTTGTGTTTTGATACTGGCACCATAATCTTGCGCGGCAAGTGCATTTAAAATAACTAACCTTGCGTCGTCTACCCAAGCATCTGAATATTCAAAACCTTTAGTTATTGTACTAACTAGGGGACTATCGGATGAGAATACAACACCTTTTGATGCAGGTAAAGTGACGCGCTTAGCTAAGTTGTTGTAGAGAAACAAGCCAATATGGATCAGCCAAGCAGGTCTTAAATGCGCTTGATGAGGTAAGCAAAAAGTTAAAGGTTTAATAATATGCGGTGCATTTTTTAATAAGATTTCGCGTTCTGCAAGCGCTTTTCTAACGAGCTTAAATTCATAATGCTCTAAATATCGTAAACCTCCATGAATGAGCTTACTGCTTTTAGAAGAAGTGGCAGAGGCAAGATCGTTTTGCTCACACAGGGCAACCTTTAGCCCTCTGCCAGCAGCATCTGCGGCGATTCCTGTACCATTAATGCCACCGCCAATAACAACGAGGTCAAATATTTCATGTACTTCACTCATCTACGGTACCTGACTTTTTTATATGTTAAATATGGCGTTCCAACAGCAATGACCATATTCGCATTTAGGTCATTAAGGCTAACATTCTTGTGTAGATTTTAAACTAATAAAAATTGTTTATTTACTCGCTTTTACTCATTTATTGTTTTAATTATCATTTTTTAAAAGCGATTGTTGTTGAAAGCCATTAAGGCTAACGGCATTATCGAATAATACCAATTGACTAAGTAATAAAGGTGGAGCAATTTTGAAGTACTTATTAGCCATCGATCAAGGAACAACAAGCTCAAGGGCGATACTTTTTACTAAGCTTGGGAAAGTGTATGCATCTGCGCAAGAGGAGTTTGAACAACACTTCCCGCACGATGGCTGGGTTGAACATAACCCAAGTGATATTTGGCAAACTGTGTTGCGTACTTGTCGAAAAGTACTTGCTGACAATAATGTTCAAGCGACAGAGGTAATTGCCATAGGTATTACTAACCAAAGGGAAACCACCTTGGTGTGGGACCGAAAAACGGGCGACCCTATTTATAATGCTATTGTTTGGCAAGATAGGCGCACATCGGATTATTGTCGAACAATATCTAGCCCCGCAGTAGAAGAACTGATTAATCATAAAACCGGTTTGTTACTCGACCCTTATTTTTCGGCCACTAAAATTCGCTGGATACTCGATCATGTTGAAGGAGCACAAGAAAAAGCTGAAAATGGTGAGCTAGCATTTGGTACGGTTGATAGTTTTTTGTTGTGGCACCTTACGGGTCAAAAAGTACATAAAACTGATGCGACTAATGCCTCTAGAACCATGATTTTTAATATTCATGAACAAGCTTGGGATCAAAAGCTACTTGAGTTGTTTAATATTCCCGCCGCCATGTTACCCGAAGTGATGGATTCATCAGATAACTTTGGCTATGTCGATAGTGCATTACTTGGCAGTGAAATTGCCATTTTAGCTATGGCAGGCGATCAACAAGCGGCTTTATTTGGTCAAGCATGTTTTGATGAAGGTATGGCGAAAAGCACCTATGGTACAGGCTGTTTCTTAATGCTGAATACTGGTAGTAAGGCGCTTAAGTCTAAAAATAGATTATTAACGACAGTTGCTTATCGATTAAAGGGTAAACCAACGTATGCTATTGAAGGCAGTATTTTCATGGCTGGCGCGACCATTCAATGGATTAGAGATGGCTTAAAATTAATAGGCTCTGCATGTGAAACAGAATCAATTGCCGAAAAAGTGCCGCTAGATCATGGGGTTTTTCTTGTGCCGGCATTTACCGGCTTGGGCGCACCTTATTGGGACCCTAATGCACGAGGAGCCATATTGGGTTTAACGCGAGATTCGGGCATTAATGAAATTGTGACAGCTGGCCTGCAATCTGTTTGTTATCAAACCAAAGACCTACAAAAAGCCATGGAGAATGACGGTATTAGACCCAGTGTTATTCGTGTTGATGGTGGTATGGTGACTAACAATTGGTTGTTGAGTTTTCTGTCTAATATCTTAGGAGCAACGATTGATCGCCCTGAAATAACTGAAACAACGGCACTAGGCGCTGCTTACTTAGCAGGGTTAAAAGCAGGGGTGTATAGCTCGACAGAAGAGCTGGCAAAAATGTGGCAATGTGAAAAGCTCTTTACCCCGTCAATTGATAACGCACAACGAAATATTTTATATGGAAAGTGGCTAGCTGCGGTGCAAAGAGTCAAAAGTTAATTAGCTACTTTAAACTTATAAGAAAAAGGCACAAATTATCTAATGCCCGTTTTTTTTAACTTTGTTCATGTTTGCTTTTGTTCTTTTGGTATTGCTTGTTTTGGGAAGTTTTCTTTAGTTAATAATGACGATGAGTATGTTAAACACTCATCGTCATTAATAGCCTTATTCCTTTGATTCCTTTGATTCCTTTTATTCCTTTGATTTCTTTGATTATTTTGGTCTAGCGATATTCATTGCTTGTGCTATTGCTTGCACTGAATTTGTTTTATCAAAATCTTCCACCGACACGGGTAGTTTTTGTAACCAATTTGGATGTTGATCAATTGTACCTGGAATATTTACTTGCTCAGTTAACTCTAAAGCGTCTTCTAAAGGAATAAGCTGGAGGTGACTTGAAGATTTTGCTAGATACTTTTGTACTGCAACACTTAACTCGTTATTCATTTGTGCAGGTTCAAGCTGTGGTGCTTTGCTCATGTCGATAACTTGAAGATCATTTAAAGCAGCAATCAGGTTTTCACGTTCACTGACTCGCGCATTTCTATCTGCAAGCCCAGCTTCATCATTAGGGTAGAGATTAAGTTGTTGACGCCATTGTAAATCTCGTCCTTGCCACCAACCGGTTAATGTAGATGTATCATGCGTGGCAACAGTAACAACTGATTGTGTAGGGAAGTTATCAGGACGCTTAAATAAACCAGAATCCCAGCGTTCAAAAAAGAGTACTTTAAAAGATAACAGGCCTGCATTTTGAATGGTTTCACTGAAACCTTCAGGAACATTACCTAAATCTTCTCCTATAACAACACAATTATTTCGACGAGATTCTAAAGCAATAATGCGTAAAATATCATCCCATGGAAAACTGATATAAACCCCTTCATCGGCTTCCATACCCGGAGCAACCCAATATTGGCGCATCAGTCCTAAAATATGATCAATGCGCAAAGCTCCAGCATATTGCATGCTACTTCTTAATGCTTTTACTAAAGGCTGATAGCCTTGTTTTTGCAGAGCTACTGGATTTATTGGTGTTAACCCCCAGTTTTGTCCTAAGGGATTCATGCCATCGGGTGGTGCGCCGATTGATGCGCCTGCCACATAAACTTCTTTATCTGACCAAACATCAAAGCCTGAGCCGTCACAACCCACAGCCAAATCGAGATATAAACCTATCGCCATCTCTTTATCGACTGTTAGTTGAGAAACAGCGTTTAATTGTTGATGTGCTAGCCACTGTAAAAAACAAAAGTATTCAATACGTTTAGCATGAGAGAGTTTAAATTTATGTACTTCTTCGCTATCAGGGTCTTGGAATTTTATTGGCCAATCAGGCCAACCATAAGTATTTTCATCAGCTAAATGAAAATGTTCATACAGAGCATCAAAAGTAGCGAAACGTTGTAAGTCATGGCCATTTATTTGTTTAAAGTGCTCAAATTCAACGGCCATATTTTTATAGCATGTATTGTTACTTTTAGCGGTAGAGTTTACGTAAAAATCTTCAAATAATAACGCTACGATTTCAAACTTTAATTTTGCAACTTCAGGGTAATCAACCAAGTTACTTGCTTTTGTATTAGCAATGCGCTGTTGAAATGCTTCACTGTTTACTTCTGTTTGTGCAAGTTCACAAAGTTCAAAATTCGGGATTTTGCTGACATCTATATAAAGTGGGTTCAAAAAGCAGCGACTAGAAGGTGAGTAAGGACTTCTATGTGCAGGATTATTTTGATAAAGCGGGTGCAATGGGTTTAGCCCAATGGTTGCCGCCTGTTGCTTAGCTGATTTTTTAACAAGTTCAGCTAAATCTGTAAAATCACCCATTCCCCAATTGTCTTTACTCAGTAGTGAATATAATTGCGCAGTATAACCCCATACTTTATTGCTTGACGCTTCTTGTACGCTGAAGCAGGTTTTGGGCGCGTAAATAAGCGGGCAACTTGTTTGGGTCTCACCAAAACTGATCGTAAATTGATAATAACCTTGTTCTAAGCTTGGTAGATTTATTAAGTACTGACAATACTGTGTTTCATCAATTGTTGACTCTGCAATGACTTGCATGTCTTCAACATTGAAAGCCCCAACAACCTCATTGCCAATAGTGCTTCCAAGTTCAGGCGTGACTTTCCAATTGAGGAGTAAACTACCAATTTTAGGTAGGCTTACTCTGATGGTATGTTGCTGCTCTTCTCGCTTAACAATATGAACAACGGGTAAAACTTGAGTCCATTGGTTTTGATTCAACGTTGCAATTGAATTTGATAATGACGCTTCATCTAAATCAAAGCCCATCGCTTTTAATAAAGCGCTTTTCGCCTGATCTTTAGCATAAACCGTGTCGCCGAATGTACCGGTATAACTTGGATGAAAACCTACTAAATCTGCTAACTGTTCAATGAGACTCATATTAACACTCTTTATATTGTGAAATAAAACTACATATTTTTGTAACTTTAACAATTTTTAGGTTATAATTACAGCAAATAAAGCTTTGAATGTACTTATTTTCGTTGTATATTTAACGCGTGTAATTTATTTACATAATTTTACAACAAAAATAATGTGGCATTACTTGTAAGTGGTTAAGACTACTTTAATGACATATTAAGTTTTTATTATATAG
>NZ_JACGWF010000099.1:0-13837 GCF_014077595.1 Colwellia sp. 6M3
ATACAAGACAGAAATTAATTAAATTTATGTAGACTTAAACAAGGAATTACCAATGAAAGCATTTAAAATCTCTCTACTTGCAGCACTTATCAGTTCACCATTAGCTGCCGAAAACATTGATAAAACATGGGAATTCGGTGTGTTTGGCGAATATATGAAGTCGAGCACTAACAAAGAAGCAAACTTGGATTGGGACCGAATTGAAGCCGGTAAATCAATTGGTATTGACTTACAAAAGGTTATCAATGATTACTGGGATGTTCGTGTTGAGATTGCTAAAACTCGTTACGACGTAAATAACGGTGGCGATAAAGACTACGGCATTCGTGGTGGTATCGACGCTATTTACAAATTAGAAGACAGCAATATTTATATGTTTGCTGGTGTAAAACGTTTCAGTAACGTAAGAAGCTACAATGCTTTAAATGTTGGTGCAGGTTATAACTTCCCAGTTAATGACCGTTTATCATTTTATACCGAAGCCGCTGTTTACAAAGATGTTGACTATGGTTTTATCGACCAAGGTTTAAAACTAGGTGTTAAATATGCCTTTGGTGATGTTAAGCAAGCTCCAGTAATGAGCAAGCCTGAAACTGTAGCTCAACCTGTTGCTCCAAAAGCGGTAGTTAAAGTTTTAGATGCTGACAACGATGGTGTTGCTGACAACATGGACCGCTGTGCTAATACCCCAGCAACAGTTAAAGTAGACTCTAAAGGTTGTACTTTATATTCTGAGCATGCAGTTGAAATTAAGCTTAACATCGCTTTTGCTAATAACAGTTCAGTAATTCAACCGGCGTTAGTTGATGATATTAGACGCTTAGCTGATTTTATGAATGAGTACACGCGTACTTCAGTTGAAATAGAAGGCCATAGTTCAGCGCCAGGTGATAGCAACTATAACTTAATGCTTTCACAGAAACGTGCAGACGCAGTTAAAAGCGTTCTAATTAACAAGTTTAACATTGAAGCTAGTCGACTAACATCTAAAGGCTACGGTGAGTCTCAGTTGTTATCAACAGAAAATACTCGTACGGCTAACCAGTTGAACCGTCGCGTAGTAGCTAAAATTGAAACAAGCGCTAAAAAAGTAGTAACTAAATAGTCGTTACTGACTTGTTATTCAGAACGAAGTGAATTAATCCACTTCGTTCTGAATAAACGAAAATCTAAATACATACCCAACCGACTTACTTTGCAGAGTTTCTGCCCGTAACAAGTTGGGTATTTTTATAAATTTAAAAGGATTATGATGAGAAAAGTAAGTAAATCTACATTAGACTTTATTAATAAAAATATTAATATTAATGAGCAAGCATCTTCATATCCATTGCGCACTCAACAAAACATTAATACCACTTCGCCAGAAGTAAAAAAACCTGAAATAACGTTAAAACAGCTAAACTCTTCTCCTGTTAATTCAGCCACATTAAAAATGACTAAAAACTTCAATTACTAGGTTAACCCATTAAAATAAGTGGATACCGACAGAAATTAAACTTTAGAATATAAAAATCCAATCACTTTAAAATGCAATTTCATCAAATTGTTCTATATTTAGTTTAATTAAAACTAATAAAATTTTAAGTCCCTTCCTTCTTTTTTACATAGTAAACATCACGGTCCACCCTTGTCTGGGTCTTTATTTTAGAAACCCGCGACGGCTATAATTAATCATTTCAGTGAACTAAAATTAAGTTTAACCGTAATGTAATTAAATGTACTTGAAATTTATTAGTTTTAGTTCAGGTCTAGTCTCTCATAGCAATTATAAATTGATTTTCAATCCATGGTTAATGACAACAAATTAGGTAGACAAATGAAGTACAGTTTAATCGCCCTTAGTATTCACTTTATCTTTCAAACTCAAACAGCCATTGCTCAAGAAGTTGAAAAAACGGGTGTTGAAGTAATTGAAGTCTCAGGTGAACGTATTATAAATCATGGCTTTTCACCCAAAAATACTGCGATTAATGGTCCGTTCGGTGATGACTTAGGTTTAGCTGATATTGCGCGTTCAATGACACCAATCACTAGTGCCATGATGGAACAATTAAATATAACTGACTTACAAGATATATTAGCAATCACACCAAGCAGTTATTCAGCAAGTGGTTTTGGTGCACCGAGCCTACCAACGTTACGTGGGCAACTTGGCGAACTATTTCAAGATGGAATGCGTCGTCAAGCAGGTAATAATGGCTTTGGTGTGCCACTTTCTTTTAATTCTGTTGAGCAGCTTGATGTTATAAAAGGTGCGCCACCCGTGTTATTTGGTAGTAGCCAACGTAATGGCGGTTTTGTTAATTTACAATCTAAACGAGCTTCAACGCAAGAAAGTGCAGCAAAAGTAAAGTTTACTGCTGGTCGTTGGGACCAATACAGTGCACAACTTGATATATCGGCTCCTATTGTTAAAGGTGAAAGTGGCTTTAGGATCAGCGCTGAGCATATTGATAATGGCAGTTTTTACGATCATTCAAGTTTCGAAAGTGACAGTCTTTATGCCGCATTTAGGTTTCTACCAGATGATAAAAGCACTTGGGATATAAACTTTGAATTTTACCAAGTTGAATTTACTGACAATGCTGGTATCAACCGACCTACGCAAGCACTTATCGATAATGGCTTATATATAACGGGCCAAGGCGTGCAGCCTAACGGCAGCCTTATACCCGGTGCTGGTGCCATCATATCACCTACTGGACAGGTGAAAATCAGCCGCAGTACTGTATTAACAGACCCTGATAACGCAAACGAAGCCGAAACATTTTTACTTCACAGTATATATACGCGCGAATTAAGTGGACAAACAAGACTAAAAAACAGCACTTACTATCAACATTTAACCCGTGATGAAATTGCTCAAAATAGCTTTGTGGAAATTATAGATGCCGCAGATACCGCACAAAATAGACTAGAACTAAGTCATGACTGGAACAACCAACAACAAACCATTTTCGCCTTTGATGTTCGTTACAATAAAGTACGCGGTTATAGCCAATTTACTACCGAGGCTGACGATCCTATCGATTTAACAGGGCCCATTGAAAACCGACGCATTCCACTTACCCCTGAACAACAAGCTAGACTTGTAGAACTCAGCCCCGGTGTGTTTGTTTCACCCGGTGGACAATATGATATAAATAATGACAACGTGGGTGATTTTTCATTATCTGATACTACCGACTCTACCAGCTGGCAGACAGGCTTTGCTATTCAACAAGACAGTCAATGGAGTGAACGTTTAAGAACAAACTTTGGTTACCGTATCGACTTTTATGACGTAGAAGCCAGAGATCCTATTGCACCTGTAGGTCAAGTAGCAGCGCAAGATAGCATTAATAAAATATTACACTCAGGACAAGCTAGTATTAATTATAAGCTTGATACTGATTTAACTATTTATGCGGCAACTAGCTACAACGAAGCAACATCAAACAGTATGGCCGGTGGTAATTCATTAGGCGGTGACAATTTAATTAGTGAGCAGAACTTTGCCACTGAAAACACCCTCAATGAAATCGGTATTAAATATATCCCAAACAATAGTGCTTGGTATGTTGATGGTTCAATATTTAATCAACGCCGTAGTCTACGTAATCGCGACGGTAGTAACACAGGTATAAAAACCAAAGGTGTTGAACTGCAAGTTTTTTATGACGCTGCACCGTACTGGTTTAACGTTAGTTACAGCTACCTTGATGCTCGATATGATAACTCAGCTAGCAGTCAAAGCTCATCACAAATAGCCGATGCCTTTGATAATTCACGCCCTGATATTATTCAAGGCACCAGTGTAGGCGCGCCAAGCTTTACTGCATTCGCTCCATCAACTAGACGTGTACAAGGTATTCCAGAGCAATCTTTAAGTATTAATGGTGGCATTTATCTAACCGAATTTTGGCAAGCAGGTTTTGCCGCGTTATATACTTCTAGTTACCCGCTAGATTATTTGGCAACGGTGAACATACGCGATCAATACACCTTAGGTCTTAATACCAGTTATACCATAGCCGAAAACACTAAAGTGCGTTTCGATATTAATAACGTCACTAATCAAAAAAATTGGCGCCCCGTGTTTGAAGGGGGATATTTTGGCTCAACATTAGTTTTCCCTGAATTGCCTATCAATGCCAAACTCACTTTAACGCACAGTTTTTAAGGACACCTTTCATGTTTAAGAAAATATTATTATTAATTATCTCCATATCGCTGGTGGCATTGTTTTTTCATTACGATTTAAACCAATTACTTACGCTAGAAGGCCTGAAAGGATCAATGGATCAATTTGGCGAGTGGCGTGAACAATCACCAATATTAATTATTGGTGGTTTCTTTGCTTTGTACGTTTTAGTCGCTGCACTTTCGTTACCTGGCGCGGCCATTTTAACCTTGGCTGCAGGTGCTTTATTTGGTTTGGTTGAAGGCTTTATTATTGTTTCATTCGCCTCAAGCATTGGCGCGCTATTAGCCTTTTTAGTCTCACGCTATTTATTACGTGAAAGCATTAAAAAGAAATTTCCTGAACGCTTAAAAGCCATTGATGAAGGCGTTCAAAGAGAAGGCGCATTTTACTTATTTACATTGCGCTTAGTACCTGTTTTTCCATTCTTTTTAGTCAATTTATTAATGGGCGTTACTGGTATAAAAGCTTGGACGTTTTATTGGGTAAGCCAACTAGGTATGCTTGCCGGAACTGTAGTTTATGTTAACGCGGGTACTCAGCTGGCTGACATAGAAAGCTTGTCGGGCATATTATCGCCTAAGCTTATCTTCTCTTTTGTTTTATTAGGGCTCTTACCTTTAATTGGCAAAGCAATTGTTAATAAAATAAAGCAACGTAAAGTTTATAAAAAATGGCAAAAACCAAAAAGTTTTGACCGTAATTTATTAGTTATCGGTGCGGGTGCTGGTGGTTTAGTAACGAGTTATATTGCAGCAGCAGTAAAAGCGAAAGTTACGTTAATTGAAGCGGGTGAGATGGGTGGCGACTGCTTAAACTATGGCTGTGTACCCAGTAAAGCGATCATTAAAAGTGCAAAAATTGTCGATCAAATTAAACATGGTGAACACTACGGTTTAGAAAACGCTACACCACAATTTTCTTTCAAGAAAGTCATGGCTCGTGTTCATCAAGTTATCGCTGATATTGCCCCGCATGACAGTGTTGAACGCTACACTGACTTAGGTGTAGAAGTTATTAAAGGCTACGGAAAGTTAATTAACCCATGGACGGTAGAAATTAAACTTAACGATGGCACCATGCAAACACTCACTGCTCGCAGTATTGTTATTGCAACAGGCGCTCGTCCATTTGTACCGCCATTACCGGGTATTGAAGACAGTGGTTACGTTACCAGTGATACTTTATGGACAGAATTTGCCAAACTCGATACCGCGCCGAAAAAACTAGTCGTCTTAGGCGGCGGACCTATAGGCAGTGAACTTGCACAAAGTTTCGCTCGTTTAGGTTCACAAGTCATACAAATTGAAATGGCTGAGCGCATAATGATCAGAGAAGACTTGGAAGTCTCTGAATTTGCTAGTCAGTCTTTACAAAAAAGTGGCGTTAATATCCTGACCTCACATCAAGCTTTACGTTGTGAACAACGCGATGGTAAAAAATTCATCATTGTTAAAAACCTTAAGCACGAGCAAGGTTCAGAGCAAGAAGAAGAAATGGCTATCGAATACGACGAGTTATTGTGTGCTGTTGGCCGCTCTGCCCGCTTGAAAGGTTACGGTCTTGAAGAATTAGGTATCGAAACTAATCGTACTATTCAAACTAATGACTACTTAGAAACGTTATACCCTAATATATTTGCGGCGGGCGATATTGTTGGTCCTTACCAGTTTACTCATGTTGCCGCTCATCAGGGTTGGTATGCTGCAGTTAATGCATTGTTTGGCACTTTTAAGAAGTTTAAAGTCGATTATCGTGTTATCCCATGGGCGACATTTATTGACCCAGAAGTAGCGCGTGTTGGTATAAATGAGCAAGAAGCGATAGAGCAAGGTATTGACTACGAAATAACCCGCTTTGACTTTGAAGAGTTAGACAGAGCTATTACTGACAGTGCAGCTAACGGTTTTATCAAAGTTATTACACCAAAGGGCAAAGATAAAATACTCGGCGTCACTATTGTTTCTGAGCATGCCGGTGATTTAATTGCAGAATTTGTTTTAGCGATGAAACATGGTTTAGGATTAAACAAAATATTAGGCACCATTCACAGTTACCCAACATGGGCTGAAGGTAATAAATACGCCGCTGGCGAATGGAAACGTAACCATGCACCTGAAACTGTTTTAAGCTGGTTAGAGAAGTTCCATACGTGGAGAAGAGGTTAATACTCATGGTTAACTTAAACAAAGCCCTATTAAGGGCTAAATCTTTACCGTTAGCTTTATTGTTACTGCTAAGCACAGTTTATAGCGCTGTTAGTATGGCGCAAGAAACCTTGCATCAACCTTGGCAGGCTTTATTAGCTCAGCATGTAAAGCCAATAAATAATGGCCATTCAAGCCAAGTAGATTATGCGGGCATGAAAATGGAACGAGCGCAGTTAAAAACTTATTTAGCTGCTCTTAGTTCAGTTGATAAAGGCGTGTTTGATCAATGGTCAGCACCTAAGCAATTGGCTTTTTTAATCAACGCCTATAATGCTTGGACCGTTGAGTTTATTTTAACCGCATATCCAGACTTAGCATCAATTAAAGATTTGGGTAGCTTTTTTAGTTCACCATGGAGTAAAAAGTTTATTCCATTACTGGGTGAAACACGCAGCTTAGATAATATTGAACACCAATTAATTCGTGGCGATAATAAATATGGTGACCCACGTATTCATTTTGCCGTTAATTGTGCCAGTATTGGTTGTCCTGCTTTGCGTGAAGAAGCTTATAGTGCAGAAAAATTAGAGCAACAGTTAACTGAACAAACGGTGCGTTTTTTAACAGATACAAGCCGTAACCGGTTTAACGACAGTTCAATGGAGCTTTCTGCTATTTTTAAATGGTATGGGGATGATTTCACTTTAGGTTTTCGTGGCAGTAATTCTTTACCGACTTTTATTTTGCTTTATCATCAAGCATTAAATTTAACACCCGCTCAACAAGCATTATTGAAGTCTGAAAATATGGATAATAAGTTTTTAAATTATGATTGGACTCTCAATGCTGCTAGATAAGCTACAGCATTTAGTCAGCAGTAAAAAGAGTCGTTTAACGACTCTTTTTACTTATGTTTGTCTGAATAAATATATTATTTCATTAACCAGTAAACAAACACCTAGCTTAAAAGAGCAACGTCCTACAACTTCAAAAATAAAAGCCTTTATTGAGAGGTTTTGGCAGTTAACCATTATATTAGTCGCCCTACTATCTTTATCATCATTAAGTTATGCCGAACTTTCTTCAGCTGTAATCAGTGATCAAACCGCTATATCAGATGAAATATCTGGTGAAATGCCTGGTGAATTATCAGCAGCAAAATCGCCTAAAGTATTAACCCAAAAAACAACCTTAACAACTCGTTGGAATACCATTGAGTCATCAGGTAAAAATCATTCCGTATATTTTCACGCTTGGGGCGGTGACCCACAAATTAATAGTTATATTCAGTGGTTAGCAAAGCGAGTAAAACAATTACATAATATCGACTTACACCATGTAAAACTAACCGACACTAGTGAAGCTGTTAGCCGTGTGTTAGCAGAAAAATCGGCAGAAAATCATCAGCAAGGACAAGTTGATTTAGTCTGGATCAACGGCGAAAATTTTGCATCAATGGCTCAATATCAACTTTTAGCCAAAGACTGGGTTGCACAATTACCTAATTTTTCGTTAACTAATCCGCATGAAAACGAGGCCATGACCCGAGATTTTGGCTTACCAACACAAGGTATGGAAGCTCCTTGGGGGCAAGCGTCGCTGACTTTCTATTACACACCAACACATCAAAGCAATGAATTTAATTTTGCACAGCGTAGCTATCAAGAGAGTATTCAACATGCGCCTAAAGATGTTCAGCAACTACTCACTTGGGCTGAGCAAAAACCAGGACGTTTTACTTACCCCAAACCGCCTGATTTCTTATCGTTAAGTTTTCTTAAATATGCGCTTATCGCATTAAACCAGTTTCAAACAGAGCAAATAAAATCAGGTTTGTATCAAGCAGTAACACCACTAAGCCAAGCTGCGTTGTTACCCGTTTTATGGCGCTACTTAGATAAGTTACACCCCAACTTATGGCACCAAGGACAATACTTTGTTACCAGTGGCGCTGCACTGCAAAGGCTAGTGGGTGACGGTGAAATAAATCTTGGTTTCACCTTTTCTGCGGCGCAAATTCCAGCGTCTGTCGCGCGATATAACTTACCCGAAAACACCCGAAGTTTTGTTATGCAAGATGGCAGCTTAAGTAATATACATTTTGTTGCTATTCCTTATAATGCAGCGAATAGTAACTCAGCAAAAGTAGTTGCTAATTTTATGCTCAGCGTTGAAGCACAAGCTAAAAAACAACAAGCTGAAGTTTGGGGCGACAGTACCGTTATCGATGTTTCACAATTACCGTCACCGCAACAATTACTGTTTAGCACAAATCAGCAGTCTCCAAGTGCATTACCAATCAGCAGTAAAATAAAAGCATTAAGTGAACCTCACCCTAGCTGGTCTAAACTCATCAGCCGTGAATGGCTGAAACGCTATGGGGCGCAATAATTTATGAGCAATTCATTGATCACTAAAACTAAAACGCGTGATAGCTTTTTTAGCACGATAGTTAAAATTAGCCCTAAACTGTTAATGGCCATATTAATTTTGCCAGTACTTGGCGGCTTACTCGGCGTAATTTTACCCGCGTTTGGCTGGCTTCCTGCTTTAGATAAAACCCAATTAAACCTACAAGGGTTTGAGCAATTAATGCAAACACCCGGCATAGTGCAGATGATAGGCTTGAGCTTTTTAAGCAGTATTGTCAGTGGCTTGCTAGCGTTTATTATCACATTATTATTAATCGCAACATATTTCGATAGCCCTTGGTTAGCGCGCATCCAGCGTTTACTAGGGCCCATTTTAGTTATTCCACATGCGGCAGCCGCAATAGCCATTGCATTTTTAATTACGCCATCGGGTATGATCGCCCGTTTACTTTCGCCATGGATAACCGGATGGCAAAGCCCAATTGACTGGCTACTACCTCACGACCCATACGGTATAAGCATTATCATGGGGTTAACACTAAAAGAACTGCCCTTTTTATTATTAATGACGTTAAGCGCTATTGCTCAACCAGCGCTTAATATTAAGTTGCGCGCTCAATATCGTCTCGCCCTTAGCTTAGGTTATTACCCAATGACCGCGTTTTTCAAAGCGGTATTGCCAAACATATATCCATTAATGCGCTTACCCATATTAGCCATACTCGCCTACGCGAGTGCTAGTGTAGAAATGCCATTAATACTAGGCCCAAATACACCACCAACATTAGCCGTGGCGATAATGAATTGGTTTCATGATGTTGATTTAAGTTTGCGAATAAAAGCATCTGCGGGAGCTTTATTGCAGCTACTGATTACCGTTGCAGTACTCATTACATGGTGGATATTAGAAAGGTTAACACTGGCTATAACCTGCAAAAGCCTCAGCAATGGTCAACGCCAGTACGGCGATATTGTGTGGGCTAAAGTCATCAGTGTTTTTACCGTTTTGTTGATCAGCTCTATCGCGTTAGCATTACTTGGTATGGTGTTTTGGTCGTTTGCTGGCTACTGGCAGTTTCCGCTAGCCTTACCTGAGCAATGGGTGCTACTGCATTGGAAATCTGCTCTACTTCAAGTGCAAACACCTATAATAAACTCGCTCAGTATCGGTTTTGTATCAACAAGTGTTGCGGTCATTTTAACTTTATTAACCTTAGAGTATGAAAAACAAAATGGTGCTCAACTTTCAAATTACAGTAGTTTGATTATATATTTACCGCTGATGATCCCTAGCATTGCTTTTTTATTTGGTTTAGTTTGGTTGCAAGAAGCCTTGCACAATAAAACAATCTTTATAAATGTCGCCTTGGCACATCTATTGTTCGTTTTACCCTACGTATTTTTATCTTTAGCAACTAGTTACCGTAAACTTGATCCTCGTTATGCCCAAGTTGCTGCAAGCCTAGGTGCCTCACCATTAAAAATATTTTTACAGGTGAGTTTACCGCAACTACTTATACCTATTCTAATGGCCAGTGCTTTAGGACTTGCCATTAGCTTTAGTCAATATTTACCCACGTTACTTGTGGGTGGTGGTCGATTGAATACGGTGACTACTGAAGCTGTAAGTTTAGCCAATGGTGCTAGTCGTCGCACCAGTGCCGTATATGCACTCATACAAATGCTATTACCCGCCATTGCTTTTTCAATAATATGGCTAATATCGACACGACAAAACAAACAAAGAACGCACAAGATGAAAAGCGAGGTTACCTTATGAACCCCACTGGTGAGAACAACAGTTTACAGATCGAAAATTTGACCATATCACGAGATAAAGCCCCGCTATTATCACTTAATGAAACAATAAAAGGTGGTGAGGTATTAACCATTATGGGCCCTTCTGGCAGTGGTAAGTCAACCTTACTGAACTGGCTAACGGGCATGTTACCTAAAGGATTTAATGCTGATGGTAACGTACATTTAAATGGCGCTAATATTACCCACACAGCAAGTTACCAACGCCATATGGGCTTACTGTATCAAGACGCATTGTTGTTTCCGCATTTATCAGTTGCTGATAACATTGCTTTTGCCATGCCAAAAGGTGATAAAAAAGCTCGGGCAACAAAAATTAGCTTCGCCCTGGCTGAAGTTGGTTTAGCAGGTTTAGATCATCGTCATCCCGATAGTTTATCAGGCGGACAACAAGCACGAGTGGCACTTTTAAGGGTGTTATTAAGTCAACCTAAAGCTATATTATTAGATGAGCCGTTCAGTAAGTTAGATAGCCAATTACGCCAAGAAACACGACAGTTAGTTTTTGAACAAATAAAGCAACACAAGTTACCCGCTATAATGGTGACCCATGATGAGTCTGATGCGATTGCCGCTAACGGTAAAGTTATTCATTTGTCGATGAACTAGTCGATAAATTAATCAGCGAATCAGCTAATATCAACGTAGATGTGCCATAAAAATAAAATAGTTAAGAAGAAATTTCATGTTAGATAAATATATTACACCCGTGATAAAGCCCTTATTACATCCAGTAGTGAGTCTTTTAGATAAAAATAACGTAACGGCTGATCAACTCACCGTTATTGGTTTTATTATTGGTTTATTTGCCGTGCCTTTATTAGCCTTTAATTTGTGGGATTTTGCCTTAGCAGCCATTATTTTAAATCGAATATTTGACGGTTTAGATGGCGCATTAGCGCGTTACCAAAATAGCAGCACAAGTGCTGGCGGCTTTTTAGATATTTGCCTCGACTTTTTGTTTTATGCCGCGATACCTTTAGGCTTTGCTCTAGCCAATCCTGAACATAATGCATTAGCTGCTGCGGTTTTATTAGCGGTATTTATTGGTACAGGTTCTAGTTTTTTAGCCTTTGCTATTCCGGCAGAAAAATTCAACTTAGAAAAACCCCAATTTGCATACAAAAGTTTTTATTATTTAAACGGCTTAACCGAAGGCACCGAAACCATAGCTGTTTTCATCGCATTTTGTTTATGGCCGCAATATTTTACTGAACTCGCTTATGGTTTTGCTTTTTTAGCGGGTATAACAATAGTTACAAGAGTGTATGGTGGTTATCATACCTTGAAATTACAGACGATAAATATTCAAGCCTCTGCTAAAGCAAGTGCAGATACAAGCAATATTAAAACGGATAGCTAGATGACCGATGCCAGTTTACGATTAAGTATATTTTTCATCATTTTACTGACTATGCTCGTGCTAGAAAGTTGTTTCCCTGCACGAAAAAGCAAACTGACTAAGCGCGTACGTTGGTTAGGTAACTTCTCACTTTTAATTATATCGTCAGTCGTCGCTAGGTTATTAGTGCCTATTGGTGTTACCGGCATTGCCCTATACGCTTCATCACAAGGGTTAGGGCTATTCAATAATATTAACATACCAAACTGGCTGATCATCACCTTAAGCGTATTGTTATTAGATTTAATGATTTACTGGCAGCATCGAATATTTCACCTTGTGCCCATGTTATGGCGTTTTCATAAAGTTCATCATGCTGATAGTCATATCGATGCCAGTACAGGCTTGCGCTTTCATCCTATTGAAATTTTATTAAGCATATTACTTAAAGGCTTAGCTGTGCTATTACTTGGTGTACCTGCTATTGCTGTGATTATTTTTGAAGTAGCCCTTAATGGTTTTGCATTATTTAACCATGCTAATATTCGACTGCCTCGTTGGTTAGAATACCCATTACGTGCCATACTGATAACGCAAGTATTACACCGTATTCATCATAGCCAAGTGGTTGAAGAAACTAATAGTAATTATGGTTTTAGTGTCAGTTGGTGGGACAGGTTATTTGGGAGTTATAAATCTCAAGCTAAGAAGCCTGATGAAGATTTAGATATCGGCCTTAAAAACTATAAGGCCGATAATAAAACGGCGACGTTGTTGTCATTACTAAAAATGCCTTTTGACAAAAATTAGCCAACAATTTAGTCACTAAGCTGAGCACAACACCAAAGTTAACGCTAAGCTTAATGCAATAGACTTATTTAATTAGATCGTATTGTTTTTGAGCCGTATATGTTTGCAAGCCAAAATGATCTAAATTATAACTATAGGTCGCATTTTCATTATCAATTTGGCTAGAATGAATACCACCAACACGACATGTTCCACTGCCACAAACTATTTGATCACTCCAACTCTTGATAGAATAAACTCGGCTTGCAATCGTTTTACCCTCTAACCAATCTAAAAATGGGCTCGACACCGATAAACCACTAGCACCACAAGTAGGTGTCCAGACATTCCAAGGATAAGCGCCACAAGTCCATAAACCGCGATATGCACCAGCTACACCAACAAAGGCATCTACCTTATTACTTTTGCCCAATTTTATAACTTGCTGCGCGGCTAGAGTAACCCCCATAGAATGGCCAATAATATCAATTTTACCGGTACAAGAACTGGCTATTGCACTGTTAATCGCATTGTTAACGGGCGTTTCTTCTGCGCCACTATGATTGTTATAACTGGCAGAAGACCCGCCCCAAGATGGCCTAAAAATCTCGCTGTCTTTATAATTTTTTGCCTTAAGTAAATCATAGGTGTTATCCCAGTCAGATGGTGTACCGGTATTACCATGCACTAACACCACACTGTCAACACAGGCGGCATAAACATTTTGAGTTGCAAAAGTCAGTAATAGAGAAAGTAGTATTTTGCTTGATACTTTTAAGGGTATTGATTTCATGTTTGGCTCGCTTATTAATTATAGTTATTACGAATGTTCATTTAATGAACAAGGTTAACTGTAATAAACAATGCATCTAAAAGAAGTGCTACCTTAGTACTAGTTAAATAAGTGCATGTGTAAAAAACAAATCATGATTAATTTAACTGGAACTAACTTTATTGTGATTGTATTGGATGCAAGAAGCACTAGAGGCTAAGACTAAGCAATACAATTACACCAACTGGTATAACCACTATGATTTTATTTGTTATTGCGCTATAATTGACCGAAATATGGAAATAGAAAGTGTCTGAATAATTTACAGTAGTACTTAAATAAAACAATTAATTACTGGTAACTTATTGTATAAAAATGAATTTATTTATTTGGCGCGCTATTTGCTTA
>NZ_JACGWF010000021.1:0-54043 GCF_014077595.1 Colwellia sp. 6M3
TGTGGTACAACAGCCTCCGACTTCATTCGTATCTGGATTATCAAATTCCTAACGTTTTTGAATCAGTGGGTAGAGAATTAGAAATGGTTGCTTAACTAGGTTGACTGAATTTGGTTGACCACGTCAGTTTCGAGTGGCGCTTTATATAGCTCACAACTAGAAAGTGTGGGTTATCAAACCCGTCATTTTGTTGATGGTTATTCCGCTTTGGTTGCCATTAAAGAAAAAATGCCCAGCGTTATTATTCAAGATGTCTGCTTACCTGATATTAGTGGTTTAGATGTTTTACAATTCGTTAATAAACAAGCATCGCCAGCTAGGGTTATTATTATTACTTCTAACAGCTCTATCGAAATTGCTGTTGATGCCATGCGCTTAGGCGGTTTTGATTTTATCGAAAAACCTTTCACCCGCGAACGTATGCTGACCTCAGTAAATGACGCTGTAAAGCAGCTGATGCTGGAAAGTAACCCAAAAGAAATTGAAGAATCGCCTGAGCCAGCCGACAAAATTAACTTTGTTGGTGAGTCGTTGGCGATGCAAACGGTTTTTCGCTTACTCGATAGCGCATCACGCAGTAAAGCCAGTGTATTTGTGACGGGCGAAAGTGGTACCGGAAAAGAGGTTTGTGCGCAGCAATTACATCAATCGAGTAGTCGCAGAGTAGGCCCACTTATCGCCATTAACTGTGCTGCTATTCCAAAAGACTTATTTGAATCAGAATTTTTTGGCCATGTTAAGGGTTCGTTTAGTGGCGCACTCGCCGACCGTAAAGGTGCAGTTGAAGTCGCAAACGGTGGCACCTTATTTTTAGATGAATTATGTGAAATGGATTTAAACCTACAAGCTAAGCTATTACGCTTCTTGCAAACAGGTACATTTAATCGCGTCGGCAGTAGTGAAGTATTGCAAAGTGATGTACGTGTAGTATGTGCAACCAACAGAAATCCAGCCGAAGAAGTAGGCGAAGGACGTTTTCGCGAAGACTTATATTATCGTTTGAATGTAATTCCAGTACAACTACCTGCGCTTAGAGAGCGCGGTAACGACATACTATTGTTAGCCAATGCCATCCTAGCGGATAAAAGTAGCCAAAATAATAAAGACTTCAAACAGTTTTCAGCAGAAGTACAAAAGTTGTTTTTACAATATGACTGGCCGGGCAATATACGTGAATTACAAAATGTCATAGAGAATATGGTAGTTATTCATACCGGTGAAAGCATCACAACAGATATGTTGCCAGCAACGTTCGGTCAATCAGATGGTGAAATAACTAAATCAACAACAGTCGCGAAAAGATCCACACAACATATTATGGCGGCAGAAAAAATACAGCCTATTCAAGGTAGTTCCGCAGGCATAATACCTATGTGGCTAGTAGAGAAAAATACGATTGAACATGCCATAGAAGCCTGTAGCGGTAACATTCCACTTGCTGCAGCACACTTAGGCGTTAGTGCATCAACGATTTACCGAAAAATGAAAAGTTGGGATGCTAGTAACGTTTAAGACCAATTTTACACACATTTTAAATCATAAGTATTTATGTTGAAACTTCACTAATTTAAAGGTTAATAAAACCGGTTGATGTGGTTTCTTTTATTTAAAGCACTAAGTAATGTCACCTTAGTGCTTGCTCCTTTAATGATATGCAGGTATTTAAGCCATCATAATTACTTCAGCGAGGGGTTAAACTGAGTGTGCTTCGTCAAAATTTTAAAACCTGACTTTGCTTCTTAAAGCGTTTCTGTTTTGGCGTTAAAGTTTTATTAATATGACAAAATAAAATATTAAATTGGCTTATAAAAATGCAGCTAAAACATAAGCTATAGCTGCATTATTAATACTGAGATACAACCCATTAACCGTTAATGTTTGTGAGCTGCTTTAGGACGTTTATCACGTGTTGAAGAATGGGTATGAACAACCTTCCAATCCCCTTCTACTTTACGAAATAAGAAAGTTTGATAGCCTGTTTTATCAAATACCTTACCAGATTTTTTTACTTTTCCTTTGACTGCGCTATCAGCAATAGCCCAAGCAAAATCTTTATCTTTACCTTCAAAAGTAACCTCTATATTGGAAAAATTTAATTCGAGGTATTCCATGGCATCTTTTTCAGGTTCAACATGGTGATTAACTAAGCTGTCTAAACCTGGATTTTGACCGCCAGACTCTATATATCTAGCGCCTTTAAAGTCTAAGTAATTTTCTCTAAAAGGCGTTCCATCACCGTTTTCCCAACCAAATTTAATACCTGAGATAATATCAACAATGGCTTGTTTGCTTTTATCGTTATGATTTTTATCACCGTGAGCATTCACTGAGAAGCTCAAGATAACTATCATCGCTGTTAAAATGTTTTTAATCTTCATATCTACGACTCTTATTTTGTAGGTTGTAATATTTTGCAGAACAACAAAACCCTAAAGTGGCATTACATGTTGCTAATTTGACCAGTGAATATGTACTATCTTCCACTCACCAAGTTGCTTTTCTAGCACTATGGTTTCCATGCCTTCGTAATTAAGCGTTTTGTTTTTGTATGTGCCGCTGGTTTTACTACGTGACATTGAAACCGCACTATTACCCGTAACTTTAACATTATGCTCAAGTAGCTCACTGTTTGTGGCGGCTAGGTATTTCATATCGGATAACATATGATGATGGGCATATTCATCGGCTGAGCGCTCAACTCCTCCACCTTCAAAAATTAGTACGTCATCTGCTAATAATTTTCTCGCGGCTATTTTATCTTGTGCTTTCAATGCCTTATGAAATTGTGTAACTACCTGACCAGGCGCAGACTTAATACCAATAAACATTGGCGATTGCTCTAATGAATTAGGCTTGGCCTCATGCGCAATACTAACACTAGTAAAAAGCACACTTATTACACACACAAGCATCGTAGGTAACTTAACTTTTATCATTATTCTTCCTGTTATTATTTATTATTATTTATTTGTTAGTTAAATCTAATCAATCGCTGTCAGTATTTGATATTGTTCTGGTGTTAAAGTGTATAGCTGATTGATAAAAGCTACCATTGCCCATATGCGCTGATCGTCATGGGTTTTACCCCACGCAGGCATACCAGACGCTTTAATACCATGCTTAATTATCCAAAAATTTCTCCGAGCAGCGTCATCATCGTCACCATGTTCATGACCGACATGTGTTTTACTCGATATGGCCAAGTTAGGCGGCGCAGGATATAAGCCTAGGCTCATATCACTCTCACTCTGACCGGGTTTTAGGTGGCAACTGGCACACATAAATTCATAATCAGTACCGCCGGTTAGTAATAACTCCGGGTCACTTAAATCAGGTACTTTGATATTTTTTGCCGCATTGCGAATAGAGTTTTCTCTGGTTTCTTCTAACAGCCAATAGACAAGATCACTGTGCGGCTCATCAGCGGCGACATTAACAATACCTGAATACATCACAGTAGCGGCTGAGCCGATAGCTAAAACAAAAAGTACCAATAATAATTTAATGATTTTCATACCATTCCCTTCAAGAACTGAGGTTTAAAAAGTCACTTAGCGTCAGGATACTGACATAGACGCTAAGCTACTAAGTAAGTTGACTTAATGATTGTGTTCTTGATCATCTTTCTTCGCAGCATTTGACTCTGTTTGTTTCATTTTGCTGTGGTCCATTTCTTTCATTTTGCTGTGGTCCATTTTTTTCATTTTGCTGTGGTCCATTTCTTCCATTTTATGATCCTCAGCTTTTGACTGTTTCATACATTTTTTCATCATGGCAATGGCTACAGGATTTTTCATGTCCATTTTACTGTGATCCATTTTGCTACAATCCGCCTTTTCTGCTTTTTTTACATGCAGTGAAGGATCATGTGCTGTTGCTGAAAGTGATAAGGCCATTGTTGGTATTAATACTAAAGCTAATTTTGTTAACGTTTTCATGGTTTACTCCTAAATTTATAAAGTTTAATTGGGTTTATGTCTCGATCTCAAAGCAATATTTTCAAAAAATCGATTTATTAATCATCGTTATTTGATGGCTAGCGTCATTTAATTCACCTTTATCATAAAATAAAGTGTCTTAGCTAAAACCAAAATTTAACACCAGTAACAAACTCAGTTTGGTTACTGCGTTCTCCTCTTAATCTGGCATAATCGGCCGTTTGACCGTAAGAATTCTTCCATTCTACTCCTACGTAAGGCGCAAACTGGCGAGTGAACTCATAACGAAGTCGCAAACCAATAGAACTACTAGATAAGCCACTACCAAGTTCATTTTCCTCATCGTCTTTGCCATAGAGGGTGATTTCAGCGCGCGGTTGCACAATCAATTTTTGGGTTAATAGTAGTTCATATTCTGCTTCAAGTGTGAATGCGCTATGTCCCTTTTCGCCCAAATATGCAGTCATATCAAGCTCAAACCAATACGGCGCTAAACCTTGCAGACCTACGGCTAACCATTGGCGATTTTTACCATCTTTAGCGTAATCAGATCGAATACCTACTTGGGCATCCCAATACGCAGAAATAGCATGTCCCCATAATATATCAGTTTGATTTTCCTCAAGCTTACCGTCACTGATGTCACCTTCAGATTTGATCACTAAGCGATTAAAAGTAGTACCGTACCACGCTTGTAAATCAAACACGGCAGCATCAGTTTGTTCGTTATATTCAAATCGATCGCCTAATAAAGCATAAAAGCGATGTTCATCAGCCAATGTTAACCTTTCACCACCTTCTAGAGCATAAGGCCCCTGGGTTAAAGTGGTTCCTGCTGAGTAAGCATGCGGATCCCTAGCATTTTGTGGGGCATCACCACCTTGAGCTTGCATTTCATTACCTGACATTTCAGCCATATTACTTTGTGCAAGCGTGTGTTGACTCGCTAGCGACAAGCCAACGAGAAATACCGTATTTAAGGCGTTAACTAAGATTGTTTTTCTCATGATACAACTACCTCTCTAAACATTCCGGCATCCATGTGGAACAATAGATGACAATGCCAAGCCCAGCGACCTACATCATGTGGTGTGGTTAAAAAGCTAATTCTTTGCGCAGGTTGCACCGGTATAGTATGTCGGCGAACCATTACCTCACCTTGGTCATTTTCCAAGTCGCTCCACATACCATGTAAATGCATAGGATGTGTCATCATGGTATCGTTTTGTAAAATAACGCGTAATCGCTGATTATGTTTCATATGCACAGGCGTACTTTTACCAAACTCTAAGCCATCGAAAGACCAGCTATAACGTTCCATATTACCCGTTAAATGCAACTCTATTTCAGCTTCTGGCTCTTGGTGATCGGCAATGCCGTCAAGTGAACGTAAGTCTGCAAGTGTTAAAACACGACGGCCATTATTGCGTAAGCCAATACCAGGATCGTCTAAGTTTGTCCGCGGCATATCAACTCGCATATCTACCGAGGCGCCATACTCTGTTTTGGCGTGGCGTACTTTATTACTCGGGACAGCCAATGGGTTTCCACCCATGTTATGCATACTATGATCCATAGACATTGCGCTATGATCCATCGTCATACCACCTTGCTTCATAGCGCCCTTATCCATAGCATTTCCTGACATGCCTGCCATACCTGGCATTGAACCATGTTCACCGCCACTAGCCATGTTCCCCATCATATCCGTCATTGTTAACCATTCAACAGGATCGAGTGCTGGCACAGGCGCATCAAGGCTAGGGTCTACTGACAACGTGCCTTTGGCATAACCTGAACGGTCCATACTTTGGGCAAAAATGGTATAAGCATCATTTTTTGGTTCAACAATCACATCGTAAGTTTCACCTGGGCCAAAGCGAAATTCATCAACAGTGACTGGTTCAATATTTTGTCCATCAGCCTGCACGACGGTTAGTTTAAGTTCCGGTATGCGCACATCAAAAAAACTATTACTTGAGCCGTTAATAAATCTTAGTCTTAGCTTTTCACCGTTTTTAAATAGGCCGCGCCAATTTGCCATTGGTGTACTGCCATTCATAAGAAAGGTCATCGTTGATGCGGATAAGTCAGCGAGATCGGTAGGATTCATTCGCATTTTATTCCACATTTCTCGACGTTGTAATGCATTAGCAACACTGGAACTAGCGACATCATCAAAAAACTCGGGCACAGTCGGTTGATTAAAATTGTAGGTATCACCCTGCACTTTTAATTTACGAAATACATCCATTGGATTTTCGTCAGTCCAATCAGATAATTGAATGACATATTCGTTATCGGCACTAATAATATCTTGCTCACGAGGCTCGATAATTAAAGCACCGTACATGCCGGTCATTTCTTGGAAACCACTGTGTGAGTGATACCAATAGGTGCCACTTTGTTGAAGTTTAAATTTATAGACAAAGGTTTCACCCGGCATTATACCTTTGAAGCTTATGCCAGGGACGCCATCCATTTGATACGGTAAAATAATGCCATGCCAGTGAATTGAGCTAGGAACCTTTAAATTATTAGTTACTCTAATAGTGACATCATCGCCTTCTTTAAGGCGTAAGGTTGGAGCAGGTATAGAGCCATTAATTGTTGTCGCTGTACGCACAACACCAGTAAAATTAACCAGTGATTCACCTATCACCAAATCAATAACTTTACCGCTCAATTCTGTTACATTACCTCTATTGCCTGTGGTTAGTGATGAAGCAGCATAAATTATACTAGGGCATGCCGCCAGCACGCCGCCAGCAATTAAACCTTGAACAAACCGTCTTCTTGGCATATGTGTTGGATGTAGTGACTCTTTAACTCTCATTACTTATCCTTTGATATTAGAATATACCTAGAGTATAAGTATTTTGCCTGACATTGACATGACGCGAAGATTACAAAGTTGTAATCTTCGCGTCATGTTATTGTTGTAGTTGATATTGCATAGTGTTATCGAAACCGTGATGAAGGACTTTATTGAAGGAATTATATGCGTTTATTAGTTGTTGAAGACGAAGTTAAAACTGGTGACTACTTAAAGCAAGGCTTAAGTGAGTCAGGCTTTCAGGTATCGTTAGCTCGTAATGGCCTTGATGGTCACCACTTCGCTATGACTGAATTATTTGATGTTATTATCTTAGACGTAATGTTACCCGATGTCTCCGGTTGGCGGATTCTACAATCCCTACGTGAAGCTAATAATGAGACCCCTGTATTATTTTTATCTGCGCGAGATAGTGTCGATGATAGAGTAAAAGGTCTTGAACTAGGTGCTGATGATTACCTGATAAAACCGTTTGCCTTTGCTGAAGTATTAGCCAGAGTACGCACATTGATTCGCCGTGGCGGCACTCAAAAAGTTGCCGATATATTAACAGTGGCTGATTTAGAAATAGATATCCCAAAACGCAAGGTTCAGCGCGCAGGTAAGCGTATTTTATTAAGTAACAAAGAGTTCAACCTTCTTGAATTGTTGCTCCGCCGAGAAGGCGAAGTTTTACCTCGTTCATTAATAGCGTCTCAAGTTTGGGACATGAATTTTGATAGTGACACAAACGTCATCGATGTTGCTATTCGCCGATTAAGAGGAAAAATTGATGATGAGTTTGGAGTGAAACTTATTCATACTGTTCGGGGTATGGGTTATAAATTAGAGGCTGAATTTAATGAAAGCTAATTTCAGGACTCGGTCAATTACCTTTAGAGTTGTATTGTTTGTTGCCATTACCGCTGTATTTAGCCTTTCTGTTATCGGTACACTTATCTATAGCTCTATTGATCACCACTTTATTCAGCAAGATATTGGCGAACTTAAGGTGATTAATCATTCAATTGAAACAACATTATCACAACAGCACAATGCCAAAGTGCCACTAGCTAACGCTTTATCAAAAGCCGTGGCTGGTCATCACGGTGTTTATTTTCAAGTGAACAGCCAGGCAGGTGAATTAATATATAGCAACTCCCCCAGAGACTTTAGCCAGTTGAACATCCCCTTGCCAACAACCCTTGGTTTTAATAGCGAAAATATTACCAAACACAGTATTGGCAAGTTTGTTTATAGGGTGTTAGTCACTAATTATAGTAATCAGCAAGCCAACTACAAAATCACCGCGGCTATTGATATGAGTTTTCATATGCAATTTCTCAGTCACTTTAAACAAAGTTTATGGATTATTATGCTCTGTTCAGGGCTAATGGTTTTACTAGCTGCTTGGTTTGCTGTTTATCAGGGATTAAACCCTTTACGGGGTCTGAGTAGAAAAATGCAAGATATCCAAAGCGATAACTTTGAAATTAGATTAGATGAAGACAAAGTACCCACTGAATTAATTAATATGGTGCGCTCTTTTAATTTAATGCTTGATAGATTACAAAATGAATTTTTACGTTTATCAAATTTCTCCACCGATATCGCTCACGAACTCAGAACACCTTTAACAAACATTATTACACAAAGTCAGGTTGGACTATCAAGACCAAGAAAACTAGAAGAGTATCAGGAATTATTATTTTCTAACTTAGAAGAGCTAGATAGATTAACCAAGATGGTCAGCGATATGCTTTGGCTGGCAAAAACACAAAATGGCCTGATCAAACCTGAGCAGCAGATATTAAATAGCGATACCGAAATAGCGGCATTGTTTGAGTATTTTGATGCCCTAGCTGAAGAAGAAAATATCACTTTTATAAAACGAGGTGAAAATTTAACTTTCTATTGCGACAAATTACATTTTCGCCAATTAATATCTAACTTGTTATCAAATGCCATGCGTTATACCGCCAAAGGCTTAGCGGTCACGGTGAGCATGACTAAAACAACCAATGGACAAGCTTGTATATCAGTAATAAATCCTGGAGAAAAGATACCTGCTGAGCATATACCTTATTTATTTGACCGTTTTTATCGACCTGATAAGTCAAGAACGCGACACAGTGATGGAGCGGGATTAGGCTTAGCTATTGTTAAAGCATTAGTAGAAACTAATGCGGGTAAAATCGACGTCACTTCAAATGATGAAACAACATGTTTTAACATTTTTCTCAAACTAGCAAAGTAGCAAAGTAGCGGGTTATGACTCCCTTTGTACTGCGTTTTAGGCCAGTAATTTCGTAAATGATCTTTTTTCTTTAAAAAACTAGGTAACAAAAAGCCACTTAAAATATAAGTGGCTTAGTTTATTTAACTAACTAGCGCCAATGCTTACGCTGGTTAGCGCTTAAAGCCTTTTAACAAGCTTATAAAACTTGGATTATTTGCTCTTTCGCTAAACGCGACTTAGGTAACTTAGCGTTATAATCTTCAGAGTCATCGTGGTAACCAAGCACTAATGCGACGTCGCAGATGTAACCGTCTAATTCTTTTTCAAAAACTTCACCAATTAGCTCAGCATCTACGCCTTCCATTGGGGTCGAATCAATACCTAAACGTGCTGCTGCATGCATTGTGTTACCTAAAGCAATGTAGGTTTGCGCTTTAGTCCATGTTGCATTGTTGCCTTGCTCATCTGTATTCATATCAACAAAAGCAAAAGCGCCAAACGCTTGCTCACGGTTCTCTGCTTGAGTGCGACCATTTTTAATATCGGCATCAATGACTTTTGCGTAATCTTCGCGAGTGTATTTAGGGTTGTAAGCAAATAAAATAACGTGCGACGCTGTTTTAATATGTGGTTGATTAAACTGAAATTTATTAGCAAAGGTATTATGCATACGTTCTTTAGCTTCATCAGATTCAATAACAATAAACTTCCAAGGTTGTGAGTTAATTGATGAAGGAGAAAGGCGCATAGCTTGAAAAACTACGTTTAGATCATCTTGAGGAATACGCTTGGTGGTATAGCGCTTAGTAGTATAACGTTTTTCTAAATCACTAATAATTGGGTGAGTCGTGTTTTGTTGAGTCATGGGTTTCTCCGTTAGGTGGCTTGTTTTGCCGATGTTTACTATGTTGAGCCGTTTTATTAAAAACAAAGCCTGTATAACAATTAATTACTTATTTGTTGAGCCATTGGCGAGTGGCTTCATCTATTACCTGTCGCTCTTTGCTCACTTTATAATCAAGCGCGGCAATTATATCGTTCGAGAAATGTAGCTTATCAAGTCTCTCTAGTTACGCTTGACTAAAAAGTGCCTGTTTATCTTCACGTAACAATAAAACCGCTCTATCAACGCTACCGAGTAAACCTTTAGGGTCTGCAAGTTCACGTATCTTATTATCATGTAAAAATTGAGGCTTTCAAAGTAGTGATTAAAAGCCTTCAAGTACAATTTTACCGATAGATGTACCCGCTTCGAGCTCTTCGTGAGCAATGCGCAAATTAGCCGCATTAATCGTACCTAAATTTTTACCTATAGTCGTTTGAACGTAGCCTTGGTCAATTAAATCAGCAACATGATTTAATAACTTACTTTGTTCTATTAAATCTTTAGCGTTAAACATTGAACGAGCAAACATAAATTCCCAATGAAGCGATAAGCTTTTCATTTTTAATTTGCTAACATCTAATGACTCAGGATCGTCAATCATCGCAATTTTACCAAATGGTGTTAGTACTTCGGTATATGCTTCAAAGTAAGTATCAGTACTGTGCAGGCTAGCCACATGTGTTACTGAGCCAATGTTTAGCGCTTCAATTTGTGCTGGTAATGGTTTGGTGTGATCAACCACATGATCAGCGCCTAGTTTTTTAACCCATGCTTGCGAGCTTTCGCGTGATGCTGTTGCAATCACAGTTGCGCCAGTAATTGCTTTAGCTAATTGAATAAAGATAGAACCAACGCCGCCAGCTGCACCCGTAACCAAAATAACTTCGTCTGATTTTGTTTTTGAATCAGGCGCTTGTTTTACAATGTTTAAATGCTCAAATAATAATTCGTATGCTGTTATTGCTGTCAGTGGTAATGCTGCAGCTTCGGCATTGTTTAAGCTTTGCGGCTTAAAACCGACAATGCGCTCATCCACTAATTGAAATTCTGCGTTACTGCCTGAACGAGTAATATCACCGGCATAATAAACGGCATCACCAGGTTTAAAGCTTGTTACAGCATCACCTGTTGCAACAACTTCACCAACAGCATCCCAGCCAATTACTTTTACCTCGCCATCGGCTGGTGGCATAAATAAACGTACTTTGTAATCTGCCGGGTTAACGGCAATGGCTTTAACTTTTATCAGTAAATCACGACCGGTAGCAATTGGTTGTGGTAGCTCCACATCAATTAGCGACTCAGGGTTTGAAACAGGAAGAGATTTTTTATAACCGATGGCTTTCATCATTATGTATCCTAAATAAATTGTGTAAGTGATAGCTTTCTAGCTGATGGAGTTAGTTTACGTTTTACACTCATTTAGATAAGCCACCTAATCATTGAAACATTATCAAAAAATAATTGATAATCTAGGTGTTGATTTATGCTTTAATACTAATAGTGAGTATATTTTTAGCTATTAGCTTCAATTAGATTTAACCAAAGTGGATTTATAAAAATGTTATTAGAAGACCTACAGGTAATATTAAAAGTAGCTGAGTTTAAGAGTATTACCGCCGCTGCTTCAAATCTGGATATGCGAACGGCCACTGCCAGTGCAGCAGTTAAAAGGGTAGAAAAATCGCTTGGACTTGAACTTTTTATTCGTACCACCCGCCATTTGCGTTTGTCAGCTGCGGGGGAGCGCTACATTCCTCAATGCCAGCAAGCACTTGCTATGCTCGATCAAGCAAAGCAAACAATGAAAAGCGACGATGATATTATTGACGGTGAGCTACGCATTGCAATGTCGTCAGACTTAGGACGTAATGTTGTTATTCCATGGCTTGATGAATTTATGCAAACTCACACCAAATTAAGCTTACGCGCTAATGTTAGTGATAGTAAAATCGATTTCTACCGCGACTCGGTAGATATAGCACTGCGCTACGGTAAACCTAATGATGCCAGTATGTATGGGTTTAAAATTTGTAATGTACCACGCGTTTTATGCGCAACTCAGGGGTATTTAGATCAGCATGGCACACCAAGTCACCCACACGATTTGGCGGCTCACAAAGGTTTGTTTTATCAGCTCCATGACATCATAAAAGATGTATGGGAATTTAGTGGTGAAGACAGCGAATTTAAAGTCAAAATGAATGGTGGACACGCAACTAACGATGGTGACCTAGTCAGGCGTTGGTGCTTGTCTGGTAAAGGCCTTGCTGTAAAATCGTGCTTAGATATGTCAAACGATTTACTCGCGGGTAATGTTGTCAGTGTTATGCCAAATTTTACGCCGACACAAACAGAACTTTGGCTTGTATGCCCAAGCAGGCAGTCGATTACTCCTGCTGTACGTTTACTTCGCGACGCATTTAGAGAAAAAAGCACTGCTATTTTAAAGGCACTTATTGCTCGAGGAATAATTGATAAAAGCGTTCTGAGTTAATTAAAGAGAGACTTATCAATAAAACAGCTTTTCCATTGCCGGAATATTCAGTTACTCTTATCAGAAGTACTCGTTAAGCTCTATAGGCTAACGAGTGCGCCTAATTAGTGAGTTTCAATGTGAGCTATTTGCTTACGAAACTCACTTGGGGTTTGTCCTGTTTCTTGTTTAAAGGCTTTATAAAAAGAAGATCTCGCGTTAAATCCAACCTCAAGTGCGATGGTAAGTACTGAGTCTTTATTAGCTAATATTTTCGGCTTCGCTGCTTCAATGCGCCACTTATTGATGAAATCAAAAAAGTTTGTGCATAGCGTTTCATTCAGTGTTTGTGATATATAATTAGGAGAGATAGCTAAATGGTTAGCGAGTTTTTGCAGTGACAGATTTGAATCTAAATATAACGTCTCTTTGCTCATAATGTTATTAATTTTATCTGCAATACGATTGGATTGCTCATTATCTAGCGCTGAACGTTGATACTTCATTGGAGGACTTCTGACAGTAATGTCCTCATTCTTTGGAGCTTCTGTATTTTGAGCAGCAATATCGACGCTCTGACTTTCATCATAGTCAATAAAAACTGGTTTTTGCTGCAAGCCAAAGTGAGCCAAGCTCCATACCAACAGCAGTGACAGCAAACTCTCAGTTCTTATATTAAATAAGAAATTATCAAATAGGTTTGAAGAAAACACCGTAACCAAAGAAAACAACCAAGTACTAATAGCAATGAATAATAGCCAGTTCATCCAGTTAAGTGATTTATCGTCATGATTAGAGAACACATTTTTCAACTGTTTTCGATAATCAACCAAACGGTAAATAATACGAAAAGCGATATATACACATTGACCAAGCCAGAGCATCATCAAAACCAATAAGCCTATAGCGGTGACGATAGCTAAAGGAGCAACCACATCAATATCGTTAATAAATATATCTGTATACATGTCTTTTGGTAAAAACATGATCATTACACCAACAATAAGAGCAGGCCAGAACAAAACAAAATGGAGGGTTTGCTTTTTGTTTAGCTTCCAAGGTTTTTCAGCGGTGATCCCTTCAATATAAAACCATAAGCAGGGACACAATAAAAAAAGAGTAGGGAAAACTATCGCGCTGTACAATTGACTCAAGTCAGGAAATTGGGCATTAACAATTGGCACGAGTGCTATAGTGCTATTGGCAAGTAAGAATATCGCTAAAGGTAAAAAAATTACAGACTTCATTGCTCGGCTCAGAAGAATAGGAACGCTTAATAATATCTGTCCTAGCATAACCATGCTGATAATCATTACGACAGGGTCTGTCAAATTTAATACCTTTTTACACACTTGAATATTTAAGCGTTTAATTCTACCTCATTATCTACAAATACACCTAAAAAAGTGTCCGCGCTTCTAGTCTCGGACGACATAAGCACTTATAAAATCTATTATTTAATCAATCACGGACAAGTTGCAATAACGCCCCTTAGTTATCTTGTCACTGAGCAAGTGTTAATAAAAATATTGGTATTGTCCTTCACTAATATTTTTAACTATCACCTTTGGCCTGTTCGGCAGCGCTATAATATATTAATAAATGGAGTTACAAATGAGTTCTATAAATAGTAGAAAAGCAGTTTTTGAAGACTTTCAAATTAACGTCAAACTAAAAATTTCGGCGCTTTGGATAGCGGTTATGTTTTGTTATGTCTATGGAGACTATATACAGATTTATGTACCTGGAATATTAGCAAAAGCGATGGAAGTTAAGGCGACAACTGAAACGCAATTTCAGTTTTTTGCCGTGGCTTTATTGATGGCAATACCCAGTGTGATGATATTTTTTACCTTAGTGGTTAAGCCTAAAATCAATCGTTGGTTGAATATAATACTGAGCACGCTTTATATAATTATGCTTATTGCAACTAATTTGACAGAAACTTGGGTGTTTTACCTATTTCTAACAGCAATAGAGGTTTTAATTTCAGTGGCGATTGTTTGGTACGCATGGAACTGGCCAACACTTGAAGCTTGAACAATCGACAAATTAAATCACTAACTAGAAAGTATATTTTAATTCGTTAAAAAAAAGCCCGAATATCGCTATTCGGGCTTTCGTTTAATGATTTGAATCACACAAAAATAGAATTAAAGTTCTATTTTTACATCATACCGCCCATTCCACCCATACCGCCCATGCCGCCCATATCCGGCATGCCACCAGCATCTTTAGTTGGTGCGTCAGTGATCATGGCTTCTGTTGTTAGCATTAAGCCAGCAATTGAGGCCGCAAACTGTAATGCACTACGCGTTACTTTAGTTGGGTCAAGAATACCCATTTCTAACATATCGCCGTAAGTGCTATTACTAGCATTGTAACCGTAGTTACCTGTGCCGCCTGTGCGTACTTGGTTTAATACTACTGAGGCTTCGTCACCTGAGTTAGTTGCGATTTGACGTAAAGGAGCAGACATTGCACGGATAGCTACGTTAATACCGTGTGTTTGGTCTTCGTTGATACCTTCTAAATCTTTAATCGCGTCTGCTGCACGAACTAGTGCAACACCACCACCGGCAACAACGCCTTCTTCAACCGCAGCACGAGTTGCATGTAGTGCATCTTCAACACGGGCTTTTTTCTCTTTCATTTCCATTTCTGTTGCAGCGCCAATTTTGATAACCGCAACACCGCCAGCTAATTTAGCTAAACGTTCTTGTAATTTTTCTTTGTCGTAATCTGAAGAAGAATCTTCAATTTGAGCGCGAATTTGTGCAACACGTGCTTGAATTTCAGCTTCTTCGCCAATACCATCAATGATCGTTGTATTGTCTTTAGAAATAACAACACGTTTAGCTTGACCTAGGTCTTCTAAAGTTGCTTTTTCAAGCTCCATGCCGATTTCTTCAGAAATAACAGTCGCTTTCGTTAATGTTGCGATGTCTTGTAACATAGCTTTACGACGGTCGCCAAAACCTGGTGCTTTAACAGCAGCAACTTTCACGATACCACGCATGTTGTTAACCACTAATGTAGCAAGCGCTTCGCCTTCAACGTCTTCAGCAATAATGAGTAGTGGCTTACCCGCTTTAGCAACACCTTCAAGTGTTGTTAATAATTCACGGATATTAGATACTTTTTTATCAACTAATAAGATGAAAGGATTTTCTAATTCAACACTACCGCTTTCTTGGTTGTTGATGAAGTACGGAGAAAGGTAACCACGGTCAAACTGCATACCTTCAACAACGTCTAGCTCATCTGTAAGAGCTTGACCTTCTTCAACAGTAATAACACCTTCAGTGCCTACTTTGTCCATTGCTGTTGCAATGATTTTACCCACAGTTTCATCAGAGTTAGCAGAAATAGTGCCTACTTGCTCAATAGCTTTGGTGTCGCTACATTCTTGTGATAAACCTTTAAGTGCTTCAACTGCAGCAATAACTGCTTTGTCGATACCACGTTTAAGATCCATTGGGTTCATGCCAGCAGCAATTGATTTTAAACCTTCGTTTACAATCGCTTGTGCTAGTACTGTTGCAGTAGTTGTACCGTCACCTGCTTCATCATTGGCTTTAGAAGCAACTTCTTTAACCATTTGTGCGCCCATGTTTTCGAATTTATCTTCTAATTCGATTTCTTTAGCAACTGATACACCATCTTTAGTGATCGTTGGGCCGCCAAATGATTTGTCTAAAACTACGTTACGACCTTTAGGACCTAATGTAACTTTAACTGCGTCTGCAAGTATGTTGACACCTTTAAGCATTTTTGCGCGGGCGTCGTTACCAAATAATACGTCTTTTGCTGCCATTTTCATGGTTCCTTATATTCTGTTTTGTACCGAATTTAATCCATACAATAAAATGAGTGGAAAATTATTAATTATTCAACGATGGCTAAAATGTCAGACTCTGACAAAATTAGTACTTCTTCACCGTCAATTTTTTCAGTTTTCATGCCGTAACCTTCACTGAAGATTATTTGGTCGCCAACTTTAACATCTAACGCACGAACTTCACCGTTTTCTAGCATACGACCTTTGCCAACTGCTATAACTTCACCTCGTGTTGATTTTTCAGCCGCACTACCTGTTAGTACGATACCGCCTGCAGATTTTGATTCTACTTCTTTACGCTTAATGATCACACGATCATGTAATGGACGAATACTCATTGCTCTCTCCTGAGGTGTTCAATTTAATAATAAATTAAAGGGTTTAATTTAGTTGCTATTAATTAGTAAAAGTAAGATGGGGATTAATTAAAACTTCACAAGCCCACCTTGCTATTTTTTTAATCTTTACGTTCAAATTCGCCGTCTAAAGTCTTAGCTTTGTGAGGTGGCTGAATATGCGCTTGAAACGGACTATCTTGCTGTTCGGTAGCGTCTTCATGTTCATAAACATTTCCTTCGCTATTAAACTGAAAACTTTGCTGACTAGCGCTGTTGGTTGTTATGTGTGATTTAACACTGCCTGCAATCGCTTGACGCACCGCGGGGATCAATAAACTCAAACCAAGAAAGTCAGTAACAAAGCCAGGTGTAACTAGCATCACGCCGGCAACTAATAAGACTAACCCGGTAACAATTTCATCAGAAGGCATTTGCCCTTGAGCCATTTTTTCTTGTACCGAATTTAAGGTTGCAATCCCTTGTTGACGAACATATTTTGCCCCTAACCATGCAGTTAAAATAACCATGGCAATCGTTGGCCACACACCTAACAATGCCCCAACCTGCATCAGAACAGTAATTTCAATAATGGGAATAATAATAAAAAATACAAATAATATGCGAAACATGGGCGATCCTAAAAATCTTTAATGAAACTAATATGGGGATTAACGGGTCTTTTTCAAGCAAGCTAGCTTTTTATGTATTTTGATTAAGGTTGCCTCAATTATGCTGACACCTTACTCAATGAAAAATAATAGCGTAAACTGATAATATAGTTTTATTTTTAAATACAGCATTCGTGTAGTAACCACTTTGAACATCCAGCAAAGTGGTCATCATTATTTAAACTGGATCAATGAGTTTTAAAATAAAGGTTATGAAAAAAATTGTTACTGTTTTTTGGTTAATACTAACAAGCTTATCATTTGCTAATTCACCCCTTGTAAATGCTCAAGAGTCAATTTTTAGTTCGCCAGCATCGCTTTTTAGTAATGATGGCGAGTTTCTAAAAGTTGATAAAGCTTTTGTTTTTGATTTTCATCAACAAAAAAACAAACTACAAGTCAGCTTTAATATTGCTGATGGTTATTACTTGTATCGTCACCAATTTAAATTCACCACAGAAAACGCCACAATTGTCCCGGTAGATTTGCCTGAAGGTGAACACCATGAGGATGAGTTTTTTGGTGTTCAGCAAATATTTACTGGCCAGTTAGCATTTACTATTGATATTACTGAAGCTAAAAGTAATGCAAATATTACCGTTCGCTATCAGGGCTGCGCCGACAAAGGCTTATGCTATCCGCCAACAAAGAAAAAACTTGATTTAAGCAAGGTTGATTTAACCACTGCTTCTGCAAACAATGCTGAAAATATTTTATCTGCACTTGGCAGCCCGAGCGGCGAATCAGCACAATCAGAAATAACTCAAACTTCATCTAATAAGGTCACCGACAGCAGCGAACAGCACCAATTAGTCGACATGCTAAAAAGTGACAGTGTTTGGTTAACGCTAGTGGCATTTTTTATCGGTGGTTTGCTATTGTCATTTACGCCTTGTGTTTTCCCAATGTATCCTATTTTAACCGGCATTATTGTCGGCCAAGGTGACAAACTATCAACTAAACGAGCTTTCGCTTTATCTTTTGCTTATGTGCAAGGTATGGCCGTTACCTATACCCTGCTCGGTATTGTTGTTGCTATTGCTGGTGCGCAATTTCAAGCCATGTTTCAACACCCAATAGTACTTATTGCTCTAAGTCTATTGTTTATATTTTTAGCACTTTCTATGTTTGGTCTATTTAATTTGGCATTGCCAAGTAGCTGGCAAAACAAGTTGAACCAGCTAAGCAGCAATCAAAAAGGTGGCTCTTATATCGGTGTGCTAGTGATGGGTGCTATTTCAGGCTTAGTCGCCTCTCCTTGCACTACAGCACCATTAACGGGTGCTCTGTTGTATATATCACAATCGGGCGATATATTGCTTGGCGCGTCAGCACTTTATGCACTGAGTTTAGGCATGGGCTTGCCTTTGCTTATATTAGGTAGTTCGGGTGGTAAGTTGTTGCCTAAAGCAGGTAACTGGATGAACGTAATTAAAAATATCTTTGGCCTATTACTTTTAGCCGTGCCGATATTCTTACTTGAGCGTTTTTTACCTGTGATGGTTATCAACGTGTTATGGGTAATTCTGACTTTAGCTACTGCGGGTTACTTTTATACCGTCAATCAAGATACGCAAAAAACCTTTGGATTTGGTCTGCGCAGTATTTTAATCTTTTTAATTTTCTTTATTGGTGCAAACAAAGCGTACCAACTAGTTTACCCTGCAACCAATATTACGATGTCACAGCAAGCCGATGTTAATGGTTTTAAGCATGTAAAAAACTTAACTGAAATGAATATCGCCATTGCAAAAGCAAACGAGCAAGGCAAAACCGTTATGGTTGATCTTTATGCAGACTGGTGTGTGGCTTGTAAAGAGTTTGAAGAATACACTTTTTTTGAAAGTGACGTTCAACAAGCACTTTCAAACTCAGTATTAATACAAATTGATCTAACCGATACAGGCTCAAAAGATAGTGTCGAGCTGATGTCTACCTTCGATATATTTGGTTTACCGTCAATTCTATTCTTTGACTTAGCAGGTAATGAACTACCTCAACGCAGGGTAACTGGTTTTATGGCTGCAAAGGAGTTTACCACGCACGTTAATAACACTTTTGTACAGTGATAGTGTCAATTTGACTTGTAAAATTTTACTGTAAACAAGCACACAAAATAAAAGCGCCATATGGCGCTTTTATTTTAAATCCTTGCGGGTAATCTATTCGCGTAATTACCCATCGCTGTTAACTCTAACTCTCCAGTTACCATCAATAATTTCTCGATTAATAAAATCAATGAGACCCACTTCTGGGATAGGTTTTGAAAAATAATAACCTTGAATGAGATCACAATCGTTTTCAGTCAATGTACGCAACTGAGCTTTAGTTTCTACGCCTTCAGCAATAACAGTCAAACCTAAACTCTTCACCATAGCAATCGTTGACATAATAATTTGAAAGTCAGCATGGTTTTCTAGCATACCAACAACAAAACTCTTATCTATTTTAATGACGTCTACAGGCATACGCTTTAAGTAAGCTAATGATGAATAACCCGTGCCAAAATCGTCGATAGCAAAGCTAAAACCAATTAATCGAAGCGCATCCATAGTCGCGATAGCTTTATCTATATCTTTAACCAAGGTATGTTCGGTTAGCTCAAGCTCAAAGTTTTCAGCATTTAATTGAAATTCATCGAGTAACCCTTCCAGATAGTGCTGCAGGTTAATATCAGCAAACTGTGCTGCTGATAAATTAATGGCAATAATAACATCGCTTAACCCAGCGGTTCGCATTTCATCATATATCTCAAAACAACGTCGAATAACCCAATAGCCTAGCTCGATCATATGCTCAGAGTTTTCTAATAAAGGAATGAAATCGTCTGGAGATACCATACCTCTTTCAGGATGCTGCCAACGTAATAAGGCTTCAAAACCATGCACTTTGTTAGTTTTTGACTCCAGCTGAGGCTGTAAACTTAAACTAAACTGCCCTTTCGCTAGCGCTTGTTTAACTTCTCCTTCCATCATCACTCTATGAGCAACACGCTGGAACATGTCACCATGATAGACAAAGTAACGATCGCCACCGTGATCTTTAGCTTCGTACATTGCAATGTCTGCATGACTAACTAGCTCACTAGCTTGAATATCCGTACCTTCAGTCATTGCGATCCCAATACTGCAAGTAACATAAAACATAGCTGTATTGACTCTTATCGGTTTTTGAAAGCTTTTTAATATCTCTCGAGCAAGTTCTTCTGCGGCTTCATTAGTCGTATTTTCGTTCAATAAAACAACGAATTCGTCACCACCAAACCGACATGACATCCCAATGTTCGCAACACTAAGGTTTATTCTATTAGCTGCCTCAACCAACAACTTATCGCCTTCACCATGTCCATGACTATCATTTACTTTTTTAAAGTCGTCTAAATCAAGAAATAAAATTCCGACACTAACATTGTTATTTGCCTTGTTTTTTAACTGCTTACGCAATTGAAAGTTGAGCATATTACGATTAGGTAAACCCGTTAACAGGTCATACATGGCAATATTTTCTAACTCTTTAGTTTTTTGTGTGACTTCAATATTCAATTGTTCCAATTCATAACTTAAATCAGTTGTGGCATTAATCAGCACATCAATTTCATCAGGAAATATTTTAGACTGTGGTATTTGAACGGCACGAAATTGGTCAAACTTTTTACGCGCTAATAGAGGCAGTATATCTGAAAGGATTAATAGCCTTTTAGTAAAAGGACCTGCGACAAAGTGCACTAACAAAGCTAAAACAATAAAAATGGCTAACGTAGACAATATAAACTGCATACGGTAGGTTTGATATTTGTCTGTAAATGAACTGACATTATCGACTTGTGCCATATAAAAGTCTTGCATAGGCGAAGAAGCCAGCGGTAACATATTGATTAAGTAACTATTTTTTTGATAATCAACTTGTAAGCCAGATTTTTTTACCGTAGACAATAAGTCTGATGGTTCATTTAATCTAAATAATGCATACATTAAATGTGTTGCCGATGAGGTAATAATATCGGCTTGCGCTAACGTTACCGCTTGAGACTTATCAAAAGCAACAATGGCTACTTGGTTCTCGAGTGCCTGATTAATAGCATAGATAACATCAACCAAGGAAATTGCCATTGTCACGATAGCCATTTCTCCTTGAGCATTCAAAATGGGTATCGACACGAGTTGTTGACACTGCTGCACACAACTTAATAAGTGAACAGGCGCATAAATTTCTTTCACATTTTTTGCACTTGCTATAACTTGCTCTGTTAAGGGGGAAGATTGATAAATAGGATTTAAATCGTCTGACATTAACCATATACCTTCTACATTATGGTTAATTTGTAATGCATCAAATTGTTGCTCTAGCGCTTCAGCTGCACGCTCAAAATTAAGTTGATCTTTAAGTTGTATAAGGTCAGTAAATGACTCTAACCAACTACGCACTTGTTCTCTAACAAGTTTACTTTGTGTTTCAAATTGTGCATTACCTTGACGTAATTTATTGCTTTGATATTGAGAGAACTCTTGATCTAGCCTACTGACTGATAATATAGAAATAGATAAACTCAAGAGTAATAATGCACTAACAACGAGTACAAAAAGTTTAACGCTAACACTGACTAATCTCGTTTTCATCATTAAAACCAATACATAAATTGAATAGCCCAAACCTGCCAATTTTTACTATCGTTCGCGATAGGGTCTGGCTGCACTACAGGTGATAGTCGAGCCGCACCTTGCATCCAATGATACTCGGCATTCATCCGAAAATTACTGCTAAAATCATATGAAAGGCCAATCATAGCATCATTATGAAAACCAAAATAAGCAGGAATTAAGCCACCTGAATTTTGTTCTAATTCAGAACCATTTTTATCATTTTTATTGACATAGAAACGCTCATACCTGAGAGTAAATGATAAATATCTTTCTATTTGATATCTTGCTTGTGCGTAATAACCTTGACCTATTTCATCGCGTTGAAATTCAGGGGAATAAAAACCATCGATTGCCAATCTTTCTTGCACTAATTCTGCACTAAATTGCCAAAATTCGCCTTCATAAAGCGCGTTTACAGTATAAAGTTTAAAGATAAAGTCACTATCAAAGAAACTGTCAACTACTGCTGATTTATAGCTAAACGAAGAGTCGTTAGATGAAAGTCCAATCTGCCATTGAGAATACGATGGACGCCAATACAGACTCATTTGAGTATCTAGGTCATGGTCTATACTCCCTAAAGCTTGCTCACCAATATTTACATCAGCTTGTTCATCAGAAATTGCGCTTTCTCCACGGCTAAAGTTAAAGTCAAACTCGCCTAAGTCGTCATTACTGTATGTTATTTTAACCGCTGCACCATCGCCGCCAACAGCAATATCTCTAAAGCCATCAAAATAAGTCACTTGTGGATTTATGATTGATGGTCGAGCAAAAGGTATGTCGCGTGTACTTGAATATAACCAATGATTATTTTTCACGCGGCCAACATAAAAACTTGCTTGCCAGGCCTCATTATGAAATGCATCCCACTCCAACAACAAATAATCTAAACGCAAGCCAGGGTGATATCGATTGCCACCATTAAGATAAACTGCTTGGCCTGCAATGCGAAAGTCATCATTCAGTTGATAAGAGGCATTAAGACCAATTTCAGTTAATTCAAACGATAAGCTTTCATCATTGTTTATAAAATTACTATTACTGGCATCAATAACGCCCTGTGCGACAAATCCATGAATTTGCAAGGGTTCACTTTTAATTTCAGCAGCACTTAAATTGAACACAAAACATAAACTAAAAAGAGCACCTAGATATGCATTCGATAATTTTGCTGGTCTAATCATCAAGTTTAATGATGTTAACATCCTTGACCTCCGATAAATTTTCAACATACCCAATAGCACCTTTAGTCGTTCTTATAGCCTCAATAAGCGCTTGTTGGTTTTCAACTTCAATTGGCGCAACGCCGAAACCCGAAAAGCTCAGCTTGTGCCATATACGATCAAGTTGGTATGGAAATAAGCGTAACTGCTCTCGACAAAACTGTTGATGAAGTGGGTGTTTACTCGCCAAAACATATACCACAATAGGAAGCCCATTCTGCCAATGGACTTGCCTCATTGAGTAAATACGGCGCAACTGTGCAATCGACAATGAAGTGGTGTCTGCCGTTATATTTGAAATAATATTTATTGCAACTACTCGCGGACTAAAAAGTAAAATAACGACAACAATGTGAATAAATACGGTTTTAATATTTTCTTCCTTGTGATTAACAGGAGAGGACATGACAACATTTAACCAAGGGCTCCCTTGAGCAGCGATTAGTTAAATCAATGAATTAATTAATATTCCTACAATATTTATATTAGTAAATTTATTATAACTTACCTAACATTCATAGCTTTATTTTCCTTACCAAGTCATTAGACCAGTATTTTGCTGCTATATTCTGCGAAAACACTATAATAATCGTCAAATGAGTTTAATTTTGGTTTTAGACCAAATTTAATTCAATCACAAAGTAAAATATGACATGATGCTATCATTACTTAACAATCAAGGTATTTTAACCGAAGATGACTACAAAGTTTAACATTTTAGTACTAAATGGTCCTAACTTAAATATGTTAGGTAAGCGTGAGCCGACTATATACGGTGCATTATCGCTAGCTGAGATTATGGAAAATCTAGCCAACAATGCCGAAATAGCTAATGTACATTTGACACATAAACAGTCAAATGCAGAGCATATTTTGCTTGACGAAATTCATAGCAGTTTTGAAAAGGTAGATTTTATCATTATAAATCCTGCAGCATTCACCCATACCAGTGTAGCACTCAGAGATGCATTATTATCGGTAAGTATTCCTTTTATAGAAGTTCATTTATCAAATGTGCATGCACGTGAGTCTTTTAGACAACACTCGTATTTATCAGATATTGCCGTAGGTGTTATTAGCGGTTTAGGAGCTAAAGGTTATGAATATGCTTTAGCTGCAGCAACAGATTGGTTAGAAAAGAACAAACATAAAAATTAATAATGACTTAAGGTGCGATTTTGCACGTTAGGTTTTCACACATAAATTTAATAACGATCAAAAAAAGGTATTCAAATGGATATTCGTAAAATTAAAAAGTTAATAGAATTGGTTGAAGAGTCTGGAATCAACGAATTAGAGATTTCTGAAGGCGAAGAGTCAGTACGTATTAGCCGTGGCGCTACAATTATGCAAGCCGCTCCTATGATGCATTCAGCCCCAGCGGCCCCTGCACCAATCGCAGCAGCTCCAGCTGCTGAAGCTGCAGCTCCTGTAATAAGTGGACATGTAGTTCGTTCTCCAATGGTAGGAACTTTTTATGCTTCTGGCTCTCCTGATGCACCAGCATTTGTTGAAGTGGGTCAGCATGTTAACTCTGGCGATACTTTATGTATTCTAGAAGCAATGAAAATGATGAACCAAATCGAAGCCGATAAATCAGGTGTTATCAAACAAATTTTAGCGGCAAATGAAGACGCTATTGAATTTGATCAACCGCTATTCATCATTGAATAAGCCCAACCATTAAGGGTATTTTCATGTTAGATAAAGTTGTTATCGCCAATCGAGGCGAAATTGCCTTAAGAATACTGCGTGCTTGTAAAGAGCTTGGCATTAAAACGGTTGCTGTTCACTCAACAGCCGATAAAAGTCTAAAGCACGTATTATTAGCCGACGAAACTATTTGTATTGGTAAGCCTTCAGCAATGGATAGTTATTTAAACATTCCTGCCATTATTACCGCCGCTGAAGTTACCGACGCTGTGGCTATTCATCCTGGCTATGGTTTCCTTGCAGAAAACGCAGACTTTGCTGAACAAGTAGAAAAGTCTGGTTTTGCATTTATTGGCCCTAAAGCGGAAAGTATTCGTTTAATGGGTGATAAAGTTTCTGCAATAAAAGCCATGAAAGCAGCTGGTGTTCCTTGTGTGCCTGGATCAGACGGTCCTTTGACCTCTGATAATGAAGCCAACTTGGCACACGGTAGACGTATTGGTTACCCTGTTATCATCAAAGCCTCTGGTGGCGGTGGTGGTCGTGGTATGCGTGTAGTACGCAACGAAGATGATTTAATTGAATCGATTCAGTTAACAAAAACTGAAGCTCGTTCGACTTTCAATAATGATATGGTTTACATGGAAAAATTCCTTGAAAATCCACGTCACGTTGAAATTCAAATCATGGCTGATGGCCAAGGTGGTGCGATTCATTTAGGTGAGCGTGATTGTTCGATGCAACGTCGCCATCAAAAAGTAGTTGAAGAAGCGCCAGCACCAGGTATTACACCTGAAATGCGAGCGAAAATTGGTGAGCGCTGTTGTAATGCTTGTATCAAGATCAACTACCGTGGTGCAGGTACTTTTGAGTTTTTATACGAGAATGGTGAATTCTATTTCATAGAAATGAATACACGTATTCAAGTAGAACACCCTGTCACTGAAATGGTAACTGGTGTTGACTTAATTAAAGAACAGCTTCGTGTTGCCGCTGGCCAACCGCTTTCTTATACACAAGACGATATTAAGATTTCGGGCCATTCAATTGAATGTCGAATCAATGCTGAAGATCCTCGTTCTTTTATTCCGTCGCCGGGTAAAATTACGCGTTTTCATTCGCCAGGTGGTTTAGGTGTACGCTGGGATTCTCATATTTATGCTGACTACTCTGTACCTCCTCATTATGACTCTATGATCGGTAAATTGATCACATGGGGTGATAACCGTGATGTAGCAATAGCACGTATGCGTAATGCATTAAGTGAATTGGTAATTGATGGCATTAGAACTAACATTGCTTTACACCAAGACATCTTAAGCGACCAAGGTTTTATTAATGGTGGTGCAAATATTCATTACCTTGAAAAGAAACTTTCAGAATTAGAATAAAACCTATCATGACTGTTTGATAAAAAGCTCTGCATGCAGAGCTTTTTTTATTTATAATCATTTAAATTTTAAGGCGAAGCTAAAAAGTTATGACTAAATTATTAGAAAAACCTGCTCCACCTGCCGATGATGACTGCTGTGGTGGTGGTGCATGTAACCCTTGTGTTTGGGATCATTATTACGCAGAGCGGAAAAAATGGCGTTTACAACAAGTTGAACTAAAGGCGGCAGAAGAAAAAAATAAGCAAAATACCACAACATAAGTTTATCGCTCATATTAATGGCTCAAAAGAACATTAATATCGCTGTTAGATATTTTTTATTAGCGTTGCTTCAGCTTATATTTATGATTCTTATCTCTTCGATATATTTAACCAACCACAGTCATTTATATTCCCCATAATCTGCTAACTATGCTGCTACCTTATGCTGCTTACTTTGTAGTAACTGGCAGATTAAAACCAAATAAACAGGTACCACCATCAATAATGCAAAAGGTAGTGCACTGCCATCATAAAACACCGCTAAAATAGGACCGGCTAATGCGCCAATACCAAAGCGCAACGTACCATTAACGGCGGTTGCAGTTCCGGCATGCTCGGCAAACTCTTGTAAAATTAGCGCATCTGCATTAACAGAAATCATCGATAAACTGCCCATTAGCGGTAAAATTGCCAAAACATAAAAGATTAAAGATAAAGAAAAAATATTAGCTAGCAATAAACTCGTGCCCGCCAGCACTGAAAGTACAACCCCACAACGGAGCATTCTTCTAGAGCCCATTCTCCCCACCAGTCGCGTATTAATAAAGTGAGCAACCATTAAGCCAAAAACATTTAGCCCAAAGAGCCAACTAAACTCGAATTCAGACACTTCAAATATGGTTAAATACACGAAGGGAATCGCCGTAATATAACTAAAAAATGCTAATGAGATCAGCATAATACTCAATAGATCAAAGCGTGCGGCACGATTACTAAATACAATTTTATAACGCTTAATAACGCTATAGCTAGCGCTAGACTTCACCGTTTTAACATCAGGTAAATAGCAATAACTGCACACAAGAACAATACCAGCATAACCCGCTAATACATAAAAGATCATTTGCCAACTATCGAGCAGTAATATACTTCCAATGCTAGGGGCAATCATGGGTGCTAACATCATGATCATACTGACATAAGATAAGCCTTTGGCGGTATCTTTGCCGTAAAGTTGTCGAATAATACCAGGAACCACAACTGTTGCAGCGCTACTAATAAAGGCTTGTAAAAATCGCAAAAAAATAAACTGTTCAATATTTTGTGCAATGGTTAATGCCAATGTTGTCATTATAAAGCCGAGCAGCCCTATTATCACTAATCTACGACGAGAGTATTTATCAGCCATAGGACCAAACACCAGCAGGCCAACAGCGTAACCCAACAAATAAATACTGAGACTATTTTGAACCAGTGGCATTTTTGTTGAAAAGTACTCAGCAATTTCTGGCATACCCGGAAGGTACATATCGATAGCCAACGGAGAAACCGCAATAATGGCGGCAAGTAACGGTAAAATTAATGCTAATGAAGTTTTTGTACTGCTTTGTTTCAACTTTGATATTTCCTGATATAGTTAAGATTCTGGATATTCATGAACTAATTTCCCAAGTACTTGTATTGCATGGTCAATTTTATCACTCCATTGAACACCATAACTAATACGCATATAGTTTTTATATTTGCCAGAAGGGGAAAATATTTCTCCTGGCGCAAAGTTGACGCCTTGTTCAATAGCCTGATTAAAAAACTGACTGCTATCAACATGAGATCGGCATCTAACCCATAACACACTGCCGCCTTTGGGTTTCGAAATGCACACCTGTTCAGGGAAATGTTCAGCAATTAATGCTCGCATTCGTTCACAGTTATATCGCAAGGTTTTTCTTAGCACTTGCAAATGCCGGTCGTATTCACCTGACATTAAGTAATCGCTTAATGTCCATTGCTGTAACATCGAAGTAGAACAAGATTGTGCTCGCTTTATGCGCTTGGCTTTTTCCTCAAATTTACCTGGCAGCAACCAACCAACACGATAACCTGGTGCTGCAGTTTTTGAAAAAGATGAACAGGTTAATACTAAGCCTTTCTCTGAATACAACTGTGCAGGTACCGGTCGGCGCTCACTAAAATATAAGTCGCTGTAAACTTCATCTTCTATTAACGCAATATTATTATTTTCAAGTAATCTGACCATTGCTTGTCGTTGATTGTCCGTCATCATTGAACCTAACGGGTTACTAATCGCCGTTGAAAACAAGCACGCTTTAACGTTGTGTTGTTCAATAACTTTAGCTAATTCAGCAACACAAACGCCCTCTTCAGTACAGGTATATACTTCTAATGCTTTCATACCTAAGCTTTCAATAAGTTCGATAAGCCCAAAGTAGCAAGGTGATTCTACAGCGATAATATCGCCTCGTTCAGCGACACATTGCAAAGCAATTGATAACGCTTCTTGTGCGCCATTGGTGATAATGACATCTTCATGATTAATCGAAACACCATGTTCTTGATAACGAAAGGCTAAATTCAAGCGTAATTTAGGATCGCCATTAATTGGGCCATAACTCACCGCTTTTTCAGAAACCCTACTCAGCACCGAGCGCATTAATCTTGCCAGTGTTTTATCTGGCGGATGCGCATGTACCGGGTTTGAAATACCTAATGCTACCGAGTCAGGCATGTGCACCGCATCATAAACCTGTTCGATTAAACTACGACATGATATTTCTGTCGGTTCACCACCAGCCCACTTTGCACGCATAGGTAAAAGCGTTCTTGCTTGTTTTGCCTGCAAATAGTAACCAGATTGTGGACGTGCAGAAATAGTACCTTGTCGCTCAAGTTCTAGGTATGCCTGCTTAACGGTAGGTACACTAATCTCAAATTGTCGACTAAGTTTTCGTAAACTAGGTAATTTATCGCCTGGGCGAATAGCACCACTTTTTTCCTGTTGCTCAACAAAGTCGATGACCTGCTGATATAAAAAGTCGGAGGAAGATTTGTCGATTAGCCGCATAACTGTATAGGTTTCATTTTCATTTTTCTGTGTATGTTATTACAACAAAAAATAAGTAAAATGTCTATGCTCGCTAACAGTAGCTTCTAAGCAAACTTTCGTTGCTAGATATTCTAAGGGATTACAATGAACAACACCTTTTTATACATCATCACCGTGCTGATATGGGGATCAACTTGGATCGCTATTAATTACCAGCTTGGTAATGTAGCCCCTGAAGCATCAATAGTTTATCGCTTTGCATTAGCCGCTGTTATTTTATTTACTTACTGTAAAGTTGCAGGTTTAAGGTTGCAGTTTTCATTACGTCATCATCTGCAATTTTTTATTTTTGGTTTGACGTTATTCAGCTTTAATTACTATTTTCTCTACTCAGCCCAACAGCATATTAATTCAGCATTAACCTGTATCGCTTTTTCGATGATCATGTTTTTTAATGTTTTCAATGCTCGCATTTGGTATGGCACCAAAATAACTCGGCAAGTCTATGTTGGGGGTATTCTCGGCTTATTCGGTATTGTGACACTTTTTTGGCCTCAAATAAGTGATACACAATTAGGAGCTGAAACTTTATTAGGCTTAGGGCTTTGTTTAACAGGTACTGTGGTTGCATCTACAGGCAATATGATATCCATGAGGAATCAAAAGCAAAAATTACCACTTTTACCGGCAATGGCCTGGGGTATGGCTTACGGTGCAAGCGCTATGGCAGTAGTATTTATATTACAAGGTAAAAGTTTCAGCTTTGACTATACATTTTCGTATGTTATCTCATTACTCTACTTAGCCGTTTTTGGCTCCGTAATCGCCTTTGCTAGCTACTTAACATTGTTGAATCGTATTGGTGCGCATAAAGCATCTTATGCATCAATTATGTTCCCCGCCGTTGCCGTGATCATTTCAACCATAGTCGAAGGTTTTGCTTGGACAACCTATACCATGGTGGGTTTGCTATTTATCTTAGCCGGAAACTTAGTGGTACTTACTCGCTCAAAAAAACCAATAACACCGATTGATAAACTAGATGAAGATATCAGTAACACTGAATTATTAAATATAAATAAACCAAAATTAGAAACACAGCGTTTATAACGCGAGTTTAACCTCATCTAAACACTCTTTTTTGTGCGCAGTTCACTTTACAGTATTTGCTATTTGCACAACGGCACTGAATACCTTCCTATTCAGTGCCGTTTTTTTTTGTTCTGATTCACCAAACTACATGGCAAGTTACATGGCTAAGCTAACTTATTGATAGCATTTTACCGGCCACTTCTTTCACTAACTTTGCGGCCAATTGGCTGGTCATATTATCGATGTCTTTATTAGGGTTATATTCAACAATATCGGCGCCGACTAGCGGCATATTAATTTGATGGATCAAGTTAATCACTTCCCGTGTGGTTAAACCGCCGGGTTCTCTATGTGATACACCTGGTGCAAAAGCGGGATCAATACCGTCAATATCTAGTGATAAATACACCGGATGATCGAACTTTAGTGGTTGAGATAGTGGCCAGTTTCTCATTTCTAAAGACTCTACATTAAACTTTTTTATTTGTTCCGTTTGGTGCAAGTTTAACGTTCGAATACCCACTTGGACTAAACGATCACATAAACCATCTTCCATCACGCGCGCAAAAGGGCAAGCATTAGAATAACGATTACCTTTGAATGAGTCGTACAAATCTGAATGGGCATCAATATGCAGTATCGACAGTTTATCAAAGTACTTGCGATAACTTTTTAGTATCGGGTAGCTAATACTATGATCGCCACCTAAAGTTACTAACCGTGTGTTTTGTGCCAATAATTCATCGCAGCGTTGTTCAATATTTTCAATAAAATTATCAGATGAAGTGATTTCAACGTTACCAGCGTCTAGCCAAAGCTTTGACTCGCGTAAGTTTATACCTAACTCTGTAGAGCCATTAAGCGAACCATTATTAAGCACTTCCCGAATTTTACTTGGTGCTAGTGCTGGGCCACGTTCAAAAGAAGAATTATCATCAAATGGTATACCCAGAAGCGCAACCTTAAATGCTTGATTGTCTGTCATGTTTTTTCCTTGATAGCGTATTTTATGACAAGGCATTTTCAATTATTCACTGAAAATGCCTTGTATAAGCAACTAACCGATATAAATATTTTTAATAACTACCAATCGGTGAACCTGGTGGTAGTGCTACTTTTGACGCTGGAGTAAACGACTTATCATGCGCTAGGCTGTAATTTATTTGCTGTGCTAATAACAAAAAGTGAGCTTGATACCCTTTATATTTTCGTATGCTACGTTTATCGGATAGCCATTGAGCTAAATTTGTCAGCGTAAGATAAACTTCAGCTCGCACTTCAGGTACTACAGCTGTGCTATGCCAAAGGGCTAACAGATGTTCAATAAACTGCTGATTTACACGTTGTTGTACTAGAATCTCTGTTGATTTTTTGGGTGTTGACTGTACCGAGTTCATGACTAATTTATTTAATAAAAAAGCGACCGATGGAATGTCTTCATCAATCATGGCTTGCTGCTGTAAGCGCGCTAATCGTTCAGCGTTAAGCAGAAGCGAAAGCGTATGTTTTGCACTTGCTTGCGCAGCACTAATAGGGTCAAACGTTAAACCTGTTTGGCTAATAAAGCTTTCTCTATTTCGACTATAACCGTATGCCTTAGGTGGAATTAATGCGGTTATTCTAGCTGGCAATGTTAATGTTTTTGTTGAAATTGTAGTGATTAGCGCATCAAGGGCAGTACGCTGTGCTTTGCCTGAGACCCTTTTTTGTTGATTGGTAAATTGCTCACTACGTAGTTGATAGCCGTAATCGACTCCAGCAATGAGTTTCGCTGCTGCTTGCACTTGAAAGCGATGAAAATTATAAATAGGCACCAATACTTGTTCGAGCTCAGACATTGGCGTGTTCATCTCAATACTGTTTAACCCAAAGTTTGCTAGTGCATGCGCCCTAACTTCAAGTACCCGTGTTAGTTCTTCCGCAGGATCTTTACCGTTGTCCCACAAGTGTCCAGTGGCATGAGCACCAGATTGTGGCCTTGCATCAGGGTCTGAAACATATTGCAGCCCCGCCTGTTGCGTTTTGGTAATTAATTCGGCTAAAAATGTCGCCTCTTGAGATTCCTCTATGTCTGCATAACCATAAGCAACAACATATTTATCCCACTCACCAATATCTTTAGCATAAGCATTAGCTAAGTTAACTACGCCATTATCAAGGGTAATTAAAGGATGTGGATAGTCCATTACAGATGCTCGATTATTTACACTCGCAGCGAAGTTATGCGCTATACCTAAGGTATGCCCAACCTCATGTGCAGATAATTGACGAATACGCGCTAAAGCCATGTTTTTCATCGCACTGGTATCAGTCTCAGCACTTTTAAACGGTGAAGTTAAACCTAAAGCAATTAAATAATCTTGACGAACACGCAAAGAGCCTAGCGTTACATGACCTTTGATAATTTCTCCGGTGCGCGGATCAATAACCGAATCCCCGTAAGACCAACCGCGCGTTGCTCTGTGCACCCACTGAATAACATTGTATCGAACATCCATCGGGTCTGCGTCACTTGGCAGCATCTTCACTTGAAACGCATTTTTATAACCAATAGCAGAAAAGGCTTGATCCCACCAGCGTGCGCCATCGAGCAGTGCACTTTTTACAGGCTCAGGAACGCCAGCATCCAAATAATAAATAATAGGTTCAACAGCTTCACTTACCTTAGCTGATGGATCTTTCTTATTTAGACGATGACGTGGAATAACTCGCTTTATTAATGGTTCATCAATTGCGCTGGCATAATCAGCATATGAATCTTGCCAAAAGCCACTGTAAGGATGAAATATGCGCGTTTTATAATTACTGTCAGGCAACTTAATTAACGAATGATGCAAGTTCACCGTAACAGCTGATGCATCTGGGGTAACTGATCTTAAGTACTCGCCAGCTTTGGTACCTTTGAAAGTAATAGTTGCTTCTAATTCAGTATTATTTGGAAAGGCTTTCGTACGTTTTTTATAAACTCCGCTGCGGGTGGTATCAACTGAAAAGCTCCCCTGCTTAGTGCGCTGCAATTGTTCTGACAAGTTATGTATATCAGATAGCAAGAACGGGGTGTAATCAATTAAAGTTTTGCTGCTATCTTCGCTAGTAGAACTAACGTTAAAACCCCAAATAATGGAGCTAGCAAATGCTTCATCTATGGCTTGTTGTTCAAGTTTGTTATCGGTAGTAGCACGAAAATAGGTATTGAGCTGACGTAAAAATACTTTATTGCCTACTCGCTCAAATCGAACTAGCCTAGTGTCACCTAGTTGACCACGATCTAAGCCAATATCATTGGAACCAATACCGTGTGGCAAACCACTTTGAAATAAAAATTCTTGTTCAAAACGCTCAATCTCTAAAAATACTTTGCCTGTTTGCTCATCAAGATAAAAAGAAAAATATCCTTGTTGAACTTGCTTGTCTTTAACAAAATCAGCGTAATTTTCTTCGGTTTCTGCCTGTGCTTGCGCTAACAAACCGCCATATAAAAATAACACTAACAGCTTAATGAAAAACTTCATTTTATATCCTTGTTTTAAATAAAATAGAGTAAGTTAGATTACCTAACCTTTGAGCTAAAATTAAAATGATAAGAAGTACTAAATAACGTCTTATTATTGTTATAATTGGCTTACATCCACTTAGTTAACTATTGGTTATTTTTAATGGTAAGTGGAGATTAAATAGCACTTTCGATGCTTTGATAATACACCAAAACGTCGAAAATTAAATACAATATGCTCTACCATAAGAGTATGACTCTAAAGTAATTAGGTAACCCTATGCAACGACTAGCTCCCGCCTTACGTGAAGATAATGTACCCGCAGATTTAATTTCATTAATAGAAACCATTTTAACTGCGACAAAAGAAATTTCGTTTCTTGTCAGTCAAGCTCACTTAGGTGATGTAATGGGATCTACAGTAGATGAAAATATTCAAGGCGAGGTACAAAAAAAACTTGATGTTGTTGCTAATGATTTATTTAAAGATATTTTATTAGAGTCAGGATTTGTTAAAGCTATATCATCGGAAGAAGAAGATACTTCTGTTGCGGGTGAAAAGCATGGCAAGTTTATCGTATCGTTCGACCCACTTGATGGCAGTTCAAATATTGATATTAACTCATTAATTGGAACTATTTTTTCAATTCATAAAGCGCCTGCTGATATGGAAGCTAGCGATCCTGACATGTTTAAACAATCAGGTAATCACCAAGTTTGTGCTGGTTATGTGCTTTATGGACCCGCCACAATGTTGGTAATGACCACAGGTAAAGGTACGCACTTTTATGTATTAGACCGAACTCATGGTGGCTTTTCACTCGTTGAGCGTAACGTAAAAGTGCCTCAAGACACGCAAGAGTTTGCAATTAACATGTCTAACCAGCGTTTCTGGCAAGCCCCTATGCAAAACTACATTAAGGATTTACTTGCTGGTGATACCGGCCCACGCGGAAAAAACTTTAACATGCGTTGGATAGCCGCCATGGTTGGCGATATTCATCGCGTATTAACCCGAGGTGGTTTATTTACTTACCCTGCTGATAATAAAAATCCAGAAAAACCTTACAAATTACGTTTAATGTATGAAGCAAATCCAATGAGCTTTTTAATAGAACAAGCAGGTGGTTTAGCTATGACTAGCAAAGGTCGCATTATGGATATGGAGCCAACAGACATTCACCAGCGTGTAGAAGTGATCATGGGTTCAAGAAATGAAGTAGAAGCTTGCTTAGCTTATTACAAGTAAAAGTCTCACCTACCTCAACGATTTTTAACCTCTAGTAAGCCTAAAAGCACCTAAATTTACCAGGTGCTTTTATTTATAATTATTATAGCCTTACCATAAGTTCAGCAAAACAAACTGTTACAATACAAAACCCCATTTTCCCTTTGTTAATTATAAAAAAGAGGCTATTGTTATTTATAGTAGTATTTAAATTTTATGAGTAAAACTTTCACAAGGACGATGGAATAATGAGTCATATCACCAATGTTGAACGTACCTTCACCGAACAAGAACAACTAGTTTCTACCACTGATTTAAACGGCACCATTACCTATGCTAATCCTGAATTTTGTGAGGTGGCAGGTTACAGCTTAGAAGAGTTAATTGGTCAACATCATAATGTAGTTCGTCATCCTGATATGCCAAAAGCAGCTTTTAAAGATTTATGGGAAAAATTAAAACGAGGAGACTCATGGCGTGGCATGGTTAAAAATCGTTGCAAAAATGGTGATTATTATTGGGTAGATGCCTATGTAACACCATTATTTGATAAAGGAGAAATTACCGGCTATCAATCAGTTCGTGCTTTTCCTACCGTTCAGCAAAAAAAAGAAGCTCAATTACTTTACAACACCTTAAACAATAATAAATCAATTTTAGATTTGCACGCTAACATTCCACTCAAGCGCCTTGCTGCACTTATTTGTGTGATCGCAGCAATTGCGATCACCTGGGTACTCACTGGCACGGCGACCTCTGCAATAATATTGTTAGTTTGTGTCGCGTTAATCACCGTTATTTTTTCAGAAGAATTGATAAAAATACCGAGTCATTTAAGTAAAACAAAATCAATATTTGATAGCCCTTCGCGCCATGTATATCTAGGTAAAGGTATACTTAATATCATTAATTACCCTGCCGAATTATACAAAGCTAGAATAAAGACGGTCTTAGGTCGAAGTAACGACTCAGGCAGAAGGTTAGCCAAACTCGCAGAAGAGCTTGCTCATACGTCAAATGAAATGCTTAGTGGTATTAAAGAAGAAAATGAATATATAAGCCAGTTTTCTGCCGATATTACTCAAATGAGTGTAACCATAAACGAAGTAAGTGAAAGTACCAATTTGGCCAATGATAAAGTTGCCCAAGTAAAAATTGATTGCCTACAAAATATTGCCACTATTGAAAGTAGTGAAAATAAAATCGACCAGCTCGCAAATGACGTTGAAAATGCGGCGAATAATGCGACAGAATTAGTGACTGATGTTGATAAAATATCGACTGTTATGACTGAAATTCAAGGGATTGCAGATCAAACAAACTTGCTAGCATTAAACGCAGCAATTGAAGCAGCAAGAGCAGGTGAGCAAGGCAGAGGGTTCGCCGTTGTTGCTGATGAAGTGAGAACACTAGCAAGTAGAACCCAAAGTGCGACAGAACAAATACAATTATCAGTGACTGAGTTACAACGTACGTTAAAAACTTGGAATCAAGTAATGATGTCGAATAAAACCAATGCCGATGAATGTTCAACTGAATCAAAAACCATTAAAAACGCCATGCAAGATATTATAGACAACATTCAAAATGTTAATGACATGACCGCCCAAATTGCTACCGCATCTGAGCATCAGAGAACGGTAGCTGAACAAATTACTCAAGGTATTCATAATATTGACAGTATATCTCAACGCAATACTCAATTAGCAGCTGCAGTATCTAGTAAAAGTATTGAAGTAAATAAAAATGCCGAAGCAATTGAAGAGCTCAGTACTAATTTTAGTTAACGCTTAAGTAAGCTGCTGCTATATAAATTAATAATAAAATGACTACCTAGGTAGTCATTTTTTATTGGATCACCATAAAGCTTTTTTTTGTTTAATTTCAGTATTTACCTTCAACTTAGTACACCTCGCCCTTTGACCCCTAACCCCTAACCCGACAAATAAACACCTATTTTTCAATGTTCACTCATGTTTTACAGAGGTAATGAATTTGTCATGCAAATTAAAATAACTGACTAAAAATCATTTTATCAAGGCTAAAAACTTGACTTAAATCAAAAAGAGATTACAATTTTCACAAATTACTGAAAACTCAGAAAGTACAGAAAATGAAAATAACAGCAATGACACAATCATTAGTTTTACACTTTGGTGAAATGGGCTCTCGATGGGGATTAAACAGAACATTAGGGCAAATGTATGCGGTTATTGTGCTCACTGAAGCACCGCTTAATGCTGACCAAATTAGTGAAGCGCTACAAATATCTCGTTCAAATGTCAGCATGGGCTTAAAAGAACTTAAATCGTGGAATTTAATAAAATTACATCATATCCCCGGCGATCGAAAAGAGTATTTTTCAGCGCCAAGTGACATCTGGGAAATTGCTCGTACGTTAGTTGTAGAGCGCAGAAAGCGTGAACTAGACCCAACATTATCTACATTGCGCGACGCCCTAATGGAACAGCCAAGTAATGAGTCAGACGAGTACACGCAAATGCGTGTAAAGCAAATGCATGATCTCATGGAAATGGTCACTTTATGGACCAACGAAATGCAAGGAATGTCGTCTGAAAAGTTATCCACCTTACTTAAAATGGGTGAAGGCATAAGTAAAATCTTAGATGTTAAAGACAAATTATTACTGCGATAACCTTACATTATATTTTTGATATTTAGGTCAACATAAACGACCTAAATAGTTTTTAGAACATAACTTACAATAACTTAACCCAGTGGAGTACATCACGTGTTAGATGCATCAGCTATTGCTAATGACACAAGTTTCATGCTTTCCCGCATCCAATTTGCTGCCAATATTAGTTTTCATATTTTATTTCCTACTATCAATATCGCCTTGTGCTGGGTATTGCTGTTTTTCAAAGTTCGCTTTAATCAAACCCAAGACGATAGTTGGTTACGTGTATACCGATTTTGGGTCAGAATATTTGCGTTAACTTTTGGTATAGGCGTGGTCAGTGGCATTACGATGTCATTCCAGTTTGGTACTAATTGGCCGGGTTACATGGAAACCGTAGGTAATATTGCGGGACCGTTACTCGGGTATGAAGTAATGACCGCTTTCTTTTTAGAAGCCTCATTTCTTTCAATTATGCTATTTGGTATGGATCGAGTGTCTAACCGTGTTCACACCATTGCGACCATACTGGTTTCTTTTGGCACCACATTATCAGCATTTTGGATTTTGTCTCTTAATTCTTGGATGCATACGCCAGCAGGTTTTGAGATGATTGATGGAGTAGCACATGTTACTAGTTGGCTTGAGGTTATTTTTAACCCTTCTATGCCCTATCGATTCATGCACATGCTAATAGCCTCAGGGTTAACGACGGCATTTTTAATTTCAGGTATTTCTGCTTACAGATTAATCAAAGGCGACAATAAAAAGTCAGTAAAACAAGCGTTAAATTTTTCAGTCGTTATGGCGGCTGTTTTAATTCCTATACAAATTTTTGTTGGTGATTTACACGGGTTAAATACCTTTAAAAATCAACCTGCTAAAATTGCCGCTATGGAGGGAGTATGGAACACCGAAGCCAATGTTCCGTTATTACTGTTTGCATTACCTGATGAACAAAAACGAGAAAACAACTTTGAAGTAAAAGTGCCTAATATGGCCAGTATTATATTAACCCATGATTCAGCAGGAGAAATACAAGGCTTAAATGACTTTGTAGATAAACACCCTCCAGTTGCGCCGGTATTTTTCAGCTTTAGAATAATGATAGGCGTTGGTGTATTAATGCTGCTATTTTCTTGGCTCGCAACTTATCAATATGTTATCAAAAAACGCTACCCAACTTGGTTATTAAAAGTGGGTGTTGCTATGACATTTTCTGGCTGGTTAGCCACACTGGCTGGTTGGTATGTAACGGAAATTGGCCGACAACCTTACTTAGTAACGGGAATATTACGCACCAAAGACGCCGTGACCACTACACCGCCAGAAAATATAGTTATGTCATTAACGCTGTATTTAGTCATTTATGGTTTCTTGCTTATTGCCTACATACGCACTTTATTTGTCATGGCAAATCGAGCGATAATTTTAGAACAGTCAAATGCATCACTAAACGAACCAAACTCGTCGATTGAACCTCAAATTCCCTTAACTGAAGAAGGAGCGAAATAATGATATCTACATCAGTTGATTGGCTGCCTATTGTATTCGTTGGCTTAATGGGCCTTTCGTTTTTAATTTACGCGATACTTGATGGTTACGATTTGGGCGTGGGTGTTTTACTACCTTTGGATAACCAGCAGCAGCGCGACACTATGATCTATTCCATTGGACCATTTTGGGATGCTAACGAAACATGGCTGGTAATGGCTATTGGCTTATTGTTGATAGCTTTCCCTAAAGCACACTCAATTATCTTTCAAGCATTGTACTTACCAACAGCCCTGATGCTAGCTGGGCTTATTTTACGCGGAGTTTCATTTGATTTTCGAACTAAAGCGCCAAGTAACGATAAAAAGAAGTGGGATTTTGCGTTTAAATTTGGCTCTTTATTAGCGACATTATCACAAGGTTACATGTTGGGACGTTATATCACCTCATTTGAAGATACATGGTTATCACTCGGTTTTTCTGTCTTGTCCGCTATTTGCGTAACAGCAGGTTATTGTTTTATTGGCGCAGCATGGTTGGTAATGAAAACCGAAGGTGAATTACAACGTAAAGCGGCAAAATGGGCGAAATATACCAATGTATTAATGGCGTTTGGTATTGTCGCTGTATGTATAACCAATTTATTAATTGATCAGCAAATTATGGATAAATGGCTTGGTGGCGTTCAAGCCATACTGATTCTTCCATTAACTTTCTTACTTGGTTTTACTTTTATTACTGTCCACCGATATCTAGACAAAGTACCTATGGAGAATGACTTGGGCTGCTGGTTACCATTTTCAGCTGCTATTATGTTATTTATTCTCTGCTTTTGTGGTTTAGGCTATAGTTTTTATCCTTACATTGTGCCCTTTCAAGTAACCATATTTGAAGCGGCAAGCTCAAGAGAATCACTATGGTTTATCTTTGTAGGTGCTGCAGTAGTGCTGCCAATGATTATTGGATACACAATATTTTCTTATAAAGTGTTCTGGGGCAAAACCACTAAGCTTAACTACTAGGTTTAACTACTAGGCTGAACGATCTGGTTTAACGACTAAAGTTGGACAAAAAGAGTGCAAATAGTCACTAGGCTATCACTAAGAATTTTTGCTAGAATATGCGCCATATTCTAGACAATACTCACTTTAGACGCACCGTTATTAAATTAGCGGTGCTTGGAGATAGCAATTTATGCCAGCTTACGCCGTAGGTCACAAAGTACCAGATTCAGATTCAATTTGTTCAGCCATCGCACTTTCATATTTAAAAACCACTATTGGTGAAGATGTGAGACCAGCACGTTTAGGTGAACTTTCACCTGAAACTGCGTTTATTTTAGAAAAATTTGGCTTAGAAAAACCTGAGCTTAAATTGAGCTATGCTGATACAGACGGAATTTACGTTGTTGATCACTCAGACCGTATTCAAGGTCCTGACGATATTGATGACTCAACGGTATTAGGCATTATCGATCACCATAAATTAGGTGATATTACTACTTCAACTCCGTTGGAAATTTGGGTTCGCCCTGTGGGTTGTACAAATACTATCATTAAAATGATGTACGACTTTCACGATGTTGAAATTCCTAAAAACATTGCTGGTGCCATGATGTGCGCCATTTTGTCTGACACTGTAATTTTTAAATCGCCAACTTGCACCACTGCTGATATTAAATGTGTTGAAGCTTTAGCAGAAATTGCCGGCATCGAAGATTACAAAGGTATGGGCATGGAAATGTTCACAGTTAAGTCTTCTGTTCAAGGTACACCAGTACGTGATTTAGTGTTACGTGATTTTAAAGATTTCAATATGAGTGATAATATTGTTGGTATTGGCCAGTTAGAAGTTATTGACCTAGCATTATTTGACGAGATGAAAGCTGATTTACACGCTGATTTACAAGCGGTTAAAGAAGAAGGTAAGCGTCATACCGTAATGTTGTTACTTACTGACATTATGCAAGAAGGCTCTGAGCTATTAGTGGTTAGTGACGATACTAGCATTATTGAAAAAGCTTACGATATTAGCTTAGTTGACAATAAAGCTTGGTTACCTGGTGTCATGAGTCGTAAAAAGCAAGTCGTGCCACCACTACAAGATACTTTTGCTAAATAACCAAAACTGAAATCAAATAAATTTCACTGAAGTTAACTATTAGCGACTAAGAGTCTTAATTTAAAGCCCAGTTATCACTGGGCTTTTTACTTTCTAGATATTTTAATATGCCTTAATTTCATCAAAAATTTAGGGCATAAAGTCAAAATTCTAAATGACCTGCGCTTTGCTAAACCACTTTTTATAAGGTTGATATCTATCGTAAAGCCAATTAAACATGAAAGTATAAATGAGTATAAACGTTATAAATCCAGCTTCTAAAATAATAGCGGCTAACCAGGTTATATTTAAATACCAAGCTAATGTTGGCAAAGTAAATATCAACAGACCAAACTCAAAACCACAGGCATGACAGATTCGAGTGACTAAACTCCTTTCAATCCGATTTCCGCCAGCTAGTCGGTCAAATACTATGTTGTAGATGTAATTCCAAAACATAGCAAAAACAGATAACGCAATACCAACAACCAACATTTTATCAGGCTCAAAACCAGCAATTAGCACGGTTGCAGGTACTGTTATGGCCAATGTGGTAACTTCAAAAATGATAGCCTGAAAAACTCTCTCAATTGTTTTCATAAAATAATTCTATTTATAGTGACGATGCCGCTATTTTCATCCAAAATAAAGATACATGTAAGTTAGGTTGTATCTGGAAAAACGATATGTTTAGTGTTGAACAACTTCAAGCCTTTGCAACAACGGTAGAGACCGGATCATTTTCGGCGGCGGCTCGACATTTAAATAAAGCGCAATCAGTGATTAGCCAGCACATCATTAATTTAGAAATAGACTGCAATGCCACGCTTTTTGAACGCTCTGGCCGCTATCCTTTATTGACAGAGGCCGGTAAAAATTTATTACCACAGGTACAAGCACTGCTAAATCAGCATCAAAGGTTAAGAAACTCTGCACTGGCGTTATCTGATGATACACCGAGCGAAATAACAATAGCACTTGATGAAGGCATACCGTTTAAAAAAATCATAACCGCTATTGACCAATTACAACGTCAATACCCTCATGTAACTTTAGAATTTTTAAGTGCCTCAAGTCTCGATATTATTGACATGCTAAAGACCGAGCAAGCATTAACAGGTATTATTTTTAGCGAACTTGCGATGCCGAATTATTTAGATTTTGAATGCCTTGGCACTGTAAAGTTTGATGTGTATGTTGCAAAAAATCACAGCCTAGCAAAGCTGAAGTGTCAAAACATCGATGGTTTGCGACTACACCGTCAATTACTCATTCGCTCGCGCAATACCCAAACAAGTAGCTTTCAATTAAAGATCAGTCCCGATATTTGGTATGCCGATAATTACTTTCTATTACTTGAACTCGCCTTAAAAGGACACGGATGGTGCTTATTACCTAATCACGTGGCAGATGAATCAATAGAGCGAGGAGAACTAGTTAAGTTAACCTTAGAGCATGGTGATATGGGCTGGCATGCCAATGTTGATGTATTGCAGCATCAAAGACACAGTAACTTAGCTATTTTTAGAACACTGAGAAATTTATTGCGGAACCGACTTAAGCCTTAGCATTTGCATCGTAAAAAAGCCCAGCAGTTGCTGGGCTTTTGTTATTTACCTACTCGAGAAAAGTTTAAATACCTTTCACGCCCATATTGAATAGTGTAAAACCGTAAATATCAGCATATTGATCAATGGTTTTACTGATTGGCGTACCAGCACCATGACCCGCATCCGTTTCAATACGAATTAAGGTTGGGTTAGCGCCAACTTGTTTCGCTTGTAACTCAGCAGCAAATTTAAATGAATGTGCAGGTACCACGCGATCATCATGATCACCTGTTGTTACCATCGTTGCTGGGTAATGCGTACCCGCTTTAACATTATGTACCGGCGAGTAGTCTAATAAATAGTTAAACATTTCAGCATTGTCATCTGACTTACCATAGTCGTAAGCCCAACCAGCGCCTGAGGTAAACGTATGGTAACGTAGCATATCCAATACACCAACGGCTGGTAATGCTACCTTAAATAGTTCAGGACGTTGTGTCATCACCGCTCCTACTAATAAACCACCATTAGAGCCGCCCATTACCGCCAGCTTATCAGATGAGGTAACTTTTTCTGCAATTAAGTATTCTGCCGCGGCAATAAAGTCATTAAAAACATTTTGTTTTTTCAACTGAGTACCAGCGTCGTGCCATTTTTTGCCGTATTCACCACCACCACGTAAATTAGCAACAGCATAAACGCCACCTAATTCTAACCATGCAGCACGCGTTGAGCTAAATTGTGGTTGTAAACTAATATTGAAGCCACCGTAACCATAAAGAATAGTTGGATTAGTACCATCTAACACTAAACCTTTCTTATGAGTAATGATCATAGGAACTTTAGTGCCATCTTTAGAAGTATAGAAAACTTGATTTGATTCGAAGTTATCGCTATCAAATTTAACTTTCGACTTCATATGTACAGTAGACTCACCTGTTGTGACATCTAAACTGAAAACTGTTGACGGTGTTTTCTGATTACTAAAAGAGTAATACAGCTTATTTTGTAATTCTTTACCGCTAAAGCCGCCAGCAGTACCGACTTCAGGTAAAGCGATATCACGCACTTTTTTGCCGCTCAGATCATATTGCTGAATAAAAGATGTGGCATCTTTCATATATTTAGCAAATAAATAACCACCACCCGTTGAAACATCTAATACATTTTCAGTCTCAGGGATAACATCTACCCAGTTCTCAACAAGTGGTTGTTTCGCATTAACTTTAACAACACGTTTATTTGGCGCGTTCATGTTAGTAATAAACAGTAAGCTATCACCTTTGCTGCTCACTAAGTAAGTATCAGAGTCGGTATTGCCCACAACAGTAACCAATGCTGAATCAGCTTTGGTTAAGTCTTTAATAAATAATTTACTACCTGAAGTAGAAACCGCTGCTGACACTAATAAGTATTTGCCATCATCAGTCACTTCACCACTAACATAACGATGTTTTTCAGCCTCAATACCACCAAATACCAATGCATCAGTCGATTGAGCAGTACCTAACTCATGGTAATACAATTTATGTTGATCAGTTTTTGCTGATAACTCACTACCTTGAGGCTTGTCGTAGCTAGAGTAATAAAAGCCTTTGTTACCGACCCATGATAAACCGCTGAATTTAATATCAACCAGCTCTGACTCGAGTACTTCTTTAGTTTCGGTATCAATAATGCGTGCTTTACGCCAATCGCTACCGCCTTCAGAAATTAAATAAACTGCTAATGAACCATCTTTACTAAATTCAATGCTCGATAGCGAAACGGTACCGTCTTCACTAAAAGTATTAGGATCTAAAAATACTTTTGCTGGAGCATCACCCTTTTGACGATACAAAACATATTGATTCTGTAAGCCATCATTTTTATAGAAATAACTGTAGTCGCCCTCAATAAAAGGCATGCCCACTTTCTCGTAATCAAGCAAAGCGGCAAGGCGTGATTTAATTTTATCGCGGTAAGGAATTTGTGCTAAATAGTCATGAGTGGTTTTATTTTGTGCCGTGACCCATTCAGCTGTTTCGGCGCTCATATCATCTTCTAACCAACGATAGGCATCGGGCACTTTAGTACCAAAGTAGTCATCAACTACTGTACCTTTTTTCGTTTCAGGGTAAGTTATCATTGTGCTTTCATTACTAGCAGTTGCTGCTTTTTCAACTGTCGAGGCTGTTGCTGAATATTCAGCACAGCTAGTAAGACCAAATAGAGCTATCAGTACCGCCGAGCTTAAGGTTATTTTTTTAGAATTCATAATTTACCATATAAATTAGACTGTTATTATTTGCCAGCAATCATAGGGGAGGAAATTATTGATGTCTACCAAATCACTAAAGTTAACAGAAAGTTACTGTAAACAACTGAACCGAAGCGCAACAGACCTTATTCAAGATCCCGCTTGTTTATTTAACCGCACTATAACGTCGATAAAAAACACAAGATCACCTTGATAAACCATATTAATGATTTAAGTTTGAACATTACTTTGTTAACGTCATAAGCTATTGTTTTTAAATAAACATCATGCGTATTTACTCCGAGTTCCGATTAAATACGTCAGCTATGACTATCGTCAAACAATTAAAAGAAAAATGGTGCACCTATGAATATTGAAAATTCTTCCCGCCTTAGCTATCAGCTTATTGATGAAACTGACAGCGAGTTTCTGTTTCAACTCGATCAAAATCCAGACGTTATGCGCTACATCAATGGCGGCGTTTTGACGACACGCGAAGATATTAAAGATCTATTCATCCCACGTCTTAATGCCTATAAAAATGTCGATAAAGGTTGGGGATTATGGAAAGTTAGCGTTATGACAACGCAAGAAGATATTGGCTGGATTTTAGTACGTCCTATGGAGTTTTTTTCCGACACCCCCATTTGGCACGACATTGAATTAGGCTGGCGATTTTTACAATCCACTTGGGGCAAAGGTTATGCATCCGAGGCAGCAATTCATATTCACCAAGCACTAGCTAAACAACCTGAAAATAAAGTATTTAGTGCGGTTGCCATGCAGGATAATGCCGGTTCTATCGCTGTAATGAAAAAAATGGGTATGAAATATATAAAATCCTATACTCATTCTGACTCACAACTGGGTGATTTAGATGTTGTGCTTTACAGCATAGAAAACGTCTGAAAAATTAAAAAGTGCCTGTTGAAATAAAGTCTCTCCCTATATTTATCTATAGCCCACTTTATCGATAGAATTTTGTCAGTATATTCTTTTGGCGCACCTTCAACCGCTATTATGGATGGCCTGATTATCAAAAGTTAAGATAATTTGAAATAAACACTTGACGATACAAATGATAATGATTATCATTTGTATCTCTTCTTGGTCAAAGTGGGCGCACTACTACTTAGACTAATGTTGATACAAGTGCGGAGCTTAGTTGTTATGAATTAGGACGTGTTTCAACTAAGCAACGTACTTAACCAATGAATAACTTGATAGCGTTATTTAAATTAAAAAGCCAACTATTCTCCAGTAGTTGGCTTTTTTGCATTTCAGCTATTTTTTAAGGTTGTACGTAGGTAAATAATTTATAACTTGTCAGGTCACCCGTATTAACTTTTTATCTTCGTAAGGCGCAGCTTTTAAATAATAGTATCTTCAAGTTGAACTAAGTTTATTAAAACTAAAAAACAGAAAAGCCCAACAAAAGTTGGGCTTTACATAATTCAACGAGTAAAAGTTAGCTAAATTTCTTCATCAAAAGTGAGTAAGCGAAATTACACTCTTTCAAATACTGTAGCAATACCTTGGCCTAAACCAATACACATAGTGGCTAAACCAATGTTAGCGTCTTGCGCTTCCATTAAGTTAATTAACGTACCTGAAATACGCGTACCTGAACAACCTAATGGGTGACCAAGAGCAATAGCGCCACCATTAAGGTTAATCATGTCATCCATTTTGTCTTCTAGACCTAATGAACGTACACATGACAACGCTTGTGCAGCAAATGCTTCGTTAAATTCAGCCAATTCAATATCAGCTAACGTTAAACCTGCACGTTTCAATGCTTTCTTCGTTGCTGGCACTGGACCAAAGCCCATAGTAGATGGATCACAACCTGCGATAGCCATACCACGGATTTTAACACGAGGTGTTAAGCCCATTGCTTTTGCACGTTCAGCTGACATCACTAACATCGCCGAAGCGCCATCAGAAAGTGCAGAAGAGGTACCGGCTGTTACTGTACCATTTACCGGATCAAATACCGGACGTAAACCCGCTAAGCTTTCAATCGTGGTTTCAGGACGAATAACTTCATCATGCTCGATAAGCGTTAACGCGCCCATAGCATCATGACCTAATGTTGGTACAATTTCGTTTGCCCAACGGCCTTCAAGCATAGCTTTGTGAGCACGTTGATGAGAACGAGCGCCAAAAGCGTCTTGTTCAGCACGCGTAATACCGTGTTGCATACCTAGTAACTCAGCCGTTAAGCCCATGTTACCAGCAGCACGTGAAATATGCTTACTTAATGCAGGATCAAAATCTACATCGTACATCATAGGTACGTGACCCATGTGCTCAACACCACCAACTAAAAACACATCGCCTTGACCGGCCATGATGTTAGTCGTGGCGTCATGTAGTGCTTGCATTGAAGAACCACATAAACGGTTAACGGTAACAGCACCAGTAGACTTTGGTATATCTGTTAATAGTTGAGCATTACGAGCAATATTAAAACCTTGCTCTTTAGTTTGCTTAACGTTACCCCAAATAATATCTTCAATTAATGCAGGGTCTAAATTAGGGTTTCTTACTAACAATTGTTGCATTAAGTGTGCTGATAAAGTTTCAGCACGAACATTACGAAAAACACCAGCTTTTGAGCGCCCCATTGGGGTACGGATGCAATCGACAATTACGACTTCTTTCATGATTTTCTCCTTCGCTTAAGCTGTTTTAACATCGGTTGTAAAATATGACTGACCAGATTTCGCCATTGCGCGCATACCGTCAGTTACTTGATAAATTTCGCCTAAGTGCGCGTATTTATCAGCCATAGCAATAAAGTTATCTAAACCTAAAGTTTCTAAATAACGAATTGGACCACCTCTAAATGGTGGAAAACCTAAGCCGTATATCAAGCCCATGTCAGCTTCAGCTGCGGTATCAACCACACCTTCTTCTAAACAGCGCACAACTTCATTCACCATAGGGATCATCAAACGAGCAATAGTTTCGTCTTGGCTAAAATCTTTTTTCTCAACGCCAGCAAATAAATCATAAGCCACTTGTGCCGCAACTTTCGTTGGACGACCGCGCTTATCTTTACCGTAATCGTAAAAGCCTTTACCATTTTTCTGACCTAAGCGATCTTTATTATATAAAGCGCTTACTGGGTCATTATCAATTTTAGACATACGCGTTGGGAAACCAGCAGACATAACACCAGTACAATGATCTGCAGTATCAATACCAACAACATCAAGTAAATATGCAGGGCCCATTGGCCAACCGAATTGTTTTTCCATTACTTTATCAACAGCAACAAAATCAGCACCTTCAAGTACTAATTGGCTAAAGCCGGCAAAGTATGGGAATAAAACACGGTTGATATAAAAACCAGGACAATCGTTAACTACGATAGGTGATTTACCCATTTTCGCAGCGTAGGCTACAACAGCAGCAACGGTTTCATCTGAAGTTTCTTTACCACGAATAACTTCAACTAATGGCATTTTGTTTACCGGGTTGAAGAAATGCATGCCACAAAATTTATCTTTACGTTTAAGGCCTTCTGCTAATAAATCAATTGAAATAGTAGAGGTATTTGAAGTCACTATGGTGTCTTCGCTAACATGACTTTCAACTTCAGCTAAAACCATTGCTTTAACTTTTGGATTTTCTACAACAGCTTCAACAACAATATCAACATCTTTAACGCTGTCGTAACTTAATGACGGGGTAATACTATTAAGTACACCAGCCATTTTCTTAACCGTCATGCGACCACGTTCAACTTGCTTAGTTAAAATACCTGCAGCAGTTGATAAGCCTAAATCAAGCGCTTGGTCGTTAATATCTTTCATGATAATTGGCGTGCCTTTATAGGCTGACTGGTAAGCAATACCACCACCCATAATTCCTGCACCCAACACAGCCGCTTTATTTACAGCTTTAGTGGCTTGTTTACCGGCTTTTTTCGCTTTTCCTTTCACTACCTGATCGGCCATAAATAGGCCAATTTGTGCAGTAGCTACGTCGGTTTTCGCTAATTTTGCAAAACCGGCATTTTCTAATGCCATGGCGCCAGCACGATCTAAACCTGCGGCCGCTTCAATAGTTTTAACCATCACCATAGGTGCTGGGTAGTGTTTACCCGCTTTCGCTGCAATCATGCCTTTACACGTATTAAAGGTCATAATGCTTTCTGTTGGTGAAAGCTTTAATGGCTCTAGTTTAGGCTGACGCTTAGCACGCCAATCTAATTTGCCTGCAATAGCTTGGTTAAGCATTTTTATTGCTGCTTCACGCAAGTGTTCTGGCGCTACAACTGCATCAAGTAATCCTACAGCCATTGCTTGTTCAGCTTTAAAAGCTCGGCCTGTCGACATCCATTCAATGGCATTATCAGCGCCAATTACACGTGGTAAACGTACAGTACCACCAAAACCTGGGATTAAACCCAAGTTAACTTCAGGTAAGCCGATTGAACATGTGGTATCAGCAATACGATAATCACACGCTAAGGTCATCTCACAACCACCACCTAACGCAAAGCCATTGATGGCAACGACGGTAGGAAGATTAATATCTTCAAATGAGTCAAAAATATCGGAGGCTTGTTTTACCCAAGGTAATAATTCGTCTTCCGGCTTTTTAAATGTTTCTAAAAACTCGGTGATATCAGCACCAACGATAAATGAAGACTTACCTGAAGTAATTAATACTCCTTTAGCTTCACTGCAATTATTTATCGCATCAATAATCGCGATATATTCTTTAAAGGTTGCCTGATCAAACTTGTTAACTGAGCCTTGTGCATCGAATTTAAATTCGACAATGCCATCATCTAACAACTTGGCAGAAAGGCTTTTGCCTTGAAATAACATGCCTACTCTCCTGACTTTTTGTGGGTCGATTGACTGGTAATATGTAATCATAGACTACTACCGAGCGTGTGAATATTTAGCTTACACATTAAATTTAATTAACGAGTAAAAGAAATAAAGTGCACATGAGTTTGCCTTGAAAGGAAAGGGAAAGCAAACTTTTTTAAACAAGCGTTTTAATTAAGTGTATTAATTTTTTCAAACGCCTTATTTAATGCGCCCTCGCGTGCCTCTTAGTTCATTTTTATGCATTTTATCCAACAGCACTTTCTCCATATCAATACCTTGCCAGTGAGCAATATCTAATACTCTGAGCACAATATCAGCTAGCTCTTCAGCAAAGTCATCACTTGGTTTTTCACCACGACATTCATTAATTGCCTCACCAACTTCAGAGGCGACCAAAGCTAATGCTTCTAAAGTAGTTTTATTGTGCCACCCCATACGTTCAACCCATTCATAATTGAGCTCTGCTATTTTATTAATATTCATTAATGCCTCTGTAATGGTTTTATTAAAGTAACAACTAAGTAATAACCCGAAAAATCAGGATTATCACCTTTTGTTTTACTACATTCTTTATGGTTTTTTCTTGTAATTAACTTACAATAACTTGCCCATGTCAATGCCATAAAACTGAAATTAAAATGCTAATCAGCGAAAAATTACGTAATCCGGAAAACTTATTACTCGCTATGGCATTTATTATGCCTTTAGTCTTTTCAGTTTGGATGGCAATGTTAAACAACTTTGTTATTGAACAGGCAAACTTTACTGGTATAGAAATAGGTATATTACAAAGTTTAAGAGAGATCCCAGGGTTCCTTGCCTTTACCGCTATTTATGTTTTGCTATTTATAAAAGAGCAAAAGCTAGCCTTACTTTCACTGGGTTTAACTAGCTTAGGTGTTGCAGCAACAGGTTTTTTTCCATCGGTTGTTGGCTTGTACCTCACTACGGTCATTATGTCTGTTGGCTTTCATTATTTTGAAACCGTTAATCAATCACTCACTTTACAATGGATCAGTAAAGATAAAACAGCACACTTTTTAGGTCGAGCCTTATCAGTGAAATCTATTGCCTCCTTACTTGCTTTTGGCAGTATTTGGGTATTAATGGAGCAATTTGAATGGAGCTATCAAGCCACTTATTTACTGTTTGGCGGTATTGCCTTAGTTTTCACTATCGCTTTGGTTATATCATTTCCATCTTTTGTACCACCCGTAGAACAATCTCGTCGATTAATTTTACGAAAACGCTATTTACTATTTTATGCATTAACCTTTTTTAGTGGTGCACGCAGGCAAATTTTTGTCGTATTTGCTGGCTTTTTGATGGTAGAAAAATTTAATTATAGTGTTGCAGATGTTAGTGCACTATTTATGATTAACTATGTTTTTAATTGGTTATTTGCTGCAAAAATTGGCAAATTTATTGGCCGAGTCAGCGAACGCCATGTGTTAAGATTTGAGTATATTGGGCTTACCATTTTATTTATTCTTTATGGTTTAGTTGAAAACGCCAATATTGCAGCCGTATTGTATGTGATTGACCACTTATTTTTCGCACTGGCAATTGCCATAAAAACCTACTTTCAAAAAATTGCTTTGCCAGAAGATATAGCCTCAAGTGCAGGAGTTAGTTTTTCCATCAATCATATCGCAGCTGTAGTTATTCCGGCATTACTTGGAATGGTTTGGATAGTGAACTCTTCATGGGTATTTTATATTGGAGCAGGCTTTGCGTCTTGTTCTTTGTTGCTGACTGTATTTATGCCGTTAACTCCAAAGCTAAATGTGGAGTTTCGCAAAAAAGAAAAAGCACTTGTTCAACAAGTGCTTTAATTAAATGATTAAGGGCATAATACCGATAATGAATAACATAATGCTATCGGTTAATTTTCTCTAGAAAGCTAAAAAACTCATCAGCAGGCATAGGTTTTGCGTAATAGAAACCTTGAACTTCATCACAGCCTAAAGTTTTAAGCTCTGCTTCTTGTCCAGTGGTTTCTATGCCTTCAGCAATAACTTTCAAACCCATTTGCTTACCAAGGTTGATAATAGTGTCTGCTATTATTGAACCTCCCGGTGCTGCAATATCGCTAACAAAAGCTCGGTCGACTTTTAATCGGTCTAAAGGGAGTTTTTGTAAATAACTTAAAGACGAGAAACCTGTACCAAAGTCATCAAGAGCAATACTGATACCTTCCGCTTTTAATCTGACTAGCGCATCAATAATAATCTGAGGCTCGTCCATTAATATATTTTCAGTAATTTCTAACTCTAATTTACTGGTATCAACTTTATTAGACTTGGCTATTTCAATCACCGTATCAACAAAATTGTCGCGTTTAAATTGTGGTATAGACACGTTAACCGAAATACTGACATCGTTAAATTTACTCGCTGCTAGCTTATTTAACTGCTGGCACGCTTGATCAACCACCCAATTACCAATTTCAATAATTAAACCTGAATACTCTGCTAGTGGAATAAATACAGCTGGTGAAATAAATTTACCTTCGGCGGTTTTCCAACGTAATAACGCTTCGGCGCCAATAACCTTGCCAGTCGATAAACTTAGTTGTGGTTGATAATAAAGCTCTAAGCGGTTATCAGCAAAATCAGTACGTAATTGTCTGATCATTCCTAAACGCCAAAGCGTTTTATCTTCCATTTCTTGATGATAATAAACGTAAGGTTCGTGCAAAGATTTTTTAGCTAAATTGAGCGCTATATTAATTTGGTTAAGCACTTTTACGCCACGAGAACCCGCAGAGCTTTTTGAACAAAACCCGAAACATGCACTAATTAGTAGGTTTTGTTCTCCAACGGCAAAGGGTTCATTAAAGAGTGCCGTCATCGTTTCTGGGTTCACCCATTCTTTAGGACCAATAATGCCAAAAACATCAGCGCCAATTCTTGCTATATGATTTTGTTCACTCAACGATCGAATACGAGAAGAAACAGCCATCAATAACTGATTACCAATATCTTGGCCTAATCCGTCGTTGATATCACTGAAGTGATTAAGATCAATAAGCGCGGTAGCTAATTCGTTGTTATCACTTTGACAAAAGTCATCGAGTAAATTTAAAAAGTCTAAACGATTAGGTAAATCTGTTAACCAATCTTTGTAGGCAGCATTGCGCAGTTTTTGAAATAAATGAACATTTTCATAACCGGTGGCGATATTGGTTAGAAAAACTTCGATAAGTTGAATTTCTATTGTGGTTAATGCTTTACTTAGTTCTAGATGAATTACAGCTCTAAAGCCACCACTTGAAAAGTAAAAGGAGGCTGAATCAGTATCAAAAAAATGCTGCTTTTGTTGAAAGCAACGGGTAATTTGGCTGTCAGTATCTCTATTATCTAAACTGGATAATTTTTGGTTCACTGCAGTTTCGGATAAGCCTGACTGTCCTAAAATATACAAACTTAAATCATCAGCACCATTGACGATACTTTGCCCACGAGCACAAAAGACACTGTTGTTACTATCCACTAGCATTTTAAACTCGGCTAAAACGCCGCTAGCATAGTCGTGCACTGTATGCTGCTCAAGTAAGCTAGCAGCAGCGCCAATAATTTTTTCTAAACCTTGTCTATTTTTAGTAACGGAATCAATTTGCTGGTATGAACGAATAGCGGCATAAACTGTGGTAACTAACTTGCGGCGGGTTAACTCTGTTTTGGTTTTGTAATCATTTATATCGTAATCTTTAATAACACTTTCTTCTGGCGCATAACCTGGCTGGCCGGTGCGTAGAACTATTCGAATGTCATCACGTTTTAATTTTTCACGTATGTGCTTAACCACAGTAAGGCCAGCGTCATCGCTCTCCATAACAACATCAAGTAAAACCAAAACAATATCGTCATGTTCTTCGATTAAACTACATGCATCTTGGCCTGAGTAAGCGTGTATATATTCTAAGTGTCGACCTAAAACAACCAGGTCCGATAAGGCAAGCTGAGTTACTGAATGGATCTCAGGATCATCATCGACAATTAATACTTTCCATGTATCTCTAATAGCTGAATCAAATATTTCATCTTCATCGCTATCATCGATAAACAAAAAATCGTCGTTGGTATTTTCGGAAACTTGCATATCATCCTCAATGCACTAGTAAATAACAACTAGCTGAATTTTTGAACATCGGTCTCATTATAAATTGCCAACGTGTAATAAGTATAT
>NZ_JACGWF010000059.1:0-25129 GCF_014077595.1 Colwellia sp. 6M3
GCTTTAATTAGAAAAAAACATTAGTAATCAAGTTTTTATATTTATTGTTTTGTGATGCTTTACTTGTGGGTAATATATGGATTGTGAATTTTAATTGCAGAGATAAACGATAAAGTTGAAACGTAGAAGTGCTTTTAAGCGAAAATTGATGGAAATTTTCCTTGCGGTCATCACTAAAAATCATGAATTAGCTATAAAACCGTTAATTTATCCTCAACGGTTGAAAGGGAAATGTAGTAATTATCAGTTAATTTCTAACGTTTTATTTAGGTTTTTATAAGTTTTTATAAGTTTTTATTTAGGTTTTTTTTCTTGGCTTCGCTGTTGAGCTAAGGCTTGAAGCTGTTTCGATTGTTGATGTAAGCTATTACGAACTAATGCTTCTCGATCTTCTTCACGAATATGATGAAAAATTACTTTATGCTGGTTAATGCTATCAACTAACTCAGTATCTACAATTTCACCAACACAATATAAAGCACTATTTTCTTCAGGAAAAAACAACTTTAATTCAATAAAGTCGCTGGTATTAAATAGCTGAGTATCGTCAGTTTGAAATATAATACCGCCACCACCAAATTTAATGGCTTCAAATCTCGCATTATCGTCATCTTGCTGGCCAAGAATGTAACCGATTAACAGGTCCATTTTTTTTGACTGATGATTTAGGTATTCCATCAATTGGCTGGCAACACCGGCAACAGCTTGCAGTGGGCGCAGGGCACTTTGTTCTAGTGTGTTAACCTCTGATGCAATTTTAAAGGGCGTCGGCATATTAGCTATAAATTGCTGGTAATCAGGTAACTGTGCTTTGCTGATAAGACTAGCGTTGATATTAAAAGTGTATTTTATAGAGAAAAACTCATCAAATTGGGCTAACTTCGTTTGATTTTCATCAGTTTTCATAAATAAATTACCTTTTTATGTGACTACGTTTCAGCGTGGTTTATGTTTTATGGGTACTTGAAAGAAAAACGTTTACAGCACATTCGCACATTTCATCAATTTGACTTGCTTGCGCGTAAATACCATCAATAACTAAGCGCGCTATACCATGTAAAGTAGCCCAAGTAACTTGAGCTAATCTTAGCGAATTTTCATCTTGTATCATAATACCTTGCTCTTGCCATAACTTGGTCATTTCAACCTGATAGTTAAAGCTAGCATAGGCAATTTTTTTTAATGTTTCAGTACTGTTATTTTCTTTCCAAATAATACGGCCAAACATTAATTCGTATAACGATGGGTTACTTGTAGCAAAACCTATATAGGCATGAACAAAGTTGCGATATTTATGTTCATTAGATAGATTTTCTTCAGAAAAAATTTCACTTACACGCTGATGCCATTGCTCAAAACCTTGTTCGGCTATAGCACACAATAAGTCATTTTTATCGGTGAAGTGATGGTAAGCCGCGGTGCGTGACACACCAATACGTTCGGCTAGCTTACGAAAAGACAAGCCTTCAATACCACCTTCTGTCACCATTTCAGTAGCCGTAATTACTAGAGACTTTCGTAAGTCACCATGGTGGTATTTTGTTTTAGTTACCATACATGTAGTCGCCTAGTTTTAGTGCTGTTCATTACAGTATTTTTCTCGATGGAAATGCTACATTTGCAAAAATTAGTCCTGCGACTAATGACATGAAAATCAAGAATGTTTGTGAGCCAATATCCGTCGCGTTTAACATTGTTTGTCCGGATACCGCGTTGCTTAGGCCAATATACACTTTACTTCCTGGTACCAACACAACAAGGCCCATTAATTTAACAATACTTGAAGGTAAATTCATTATGCGTGAAAATATACTACCATAAATGCCTAAGGCAAAAGCACCTACAAAAGCACCAAGAGCAACCCCTAAATATTCTGCACCAACAATGCTTGCACCAAAGGCAACATAGCCGGAAATAATACCCCAAGGCGCATCCTTTTTGCGACACTTAAATAAAATAACTAAGCTAATTGATAAAGTCGTAACCGCAGCCCAAGAGGTCCAATTTGGTGTGCTCGGTGGTTGAATAAAGGCAACTTCGCCCCACATCATTTTACCTAATGCGATACCTAATACACCGCCAAAGTAAATTTTGAATAATATCATTAAGGCATCCATCAACCTTGCGGTACCTGATATTAAATTTCGCGCGGCGAGTTCCGATAATGCCAAGGTTAAAGATAAGCCGGGAATAAAAGCAATAATACTCGACAGCACCACTAACGGAATATTAATACTAGGGTCAATTAAAGCAATAGCGGTAGCTAATATAGCTGTTGTCATGGCGGCAATAGGTTCTAACATGTCGGTAACACGACGAGAACGTTCAGCCCAAAAGGTAAATAAACAAACAATTAAACCGAGCAAAGATGACCAAAAAACGTCATTCCAACTGGTGTGCATTAGCATGGCGAAAGCGCCACTTGAAGCGCCAAAAGCTAGGAAAGTTAAAAAACGTCCGTATGGATTAGGTTTATTGGCTATTTCATCTAAACGTTCAATTGCTTCTGATAACGAGCGTTGACCTGAGGTAAGTTCATCAACTAATTCATCGGCACGCGCTAATGAGCCCAAGTCGAGTTCACCAGGGGCTACGCGAAGAATATGGTTGTAATCTTGATTTTCATCGTCTTCAGATAATACAAATGTCATCGAGGTTGGCGTAATAACAAAAGAGCCAAAAACGCCGAGACTATTCGATACATCAGTTAGATGCGCCTCTAATCTATAAGCCGGTGTGCCAAATTTATGTAAGGCTTTGCCCAAACGAATTATAAATCGACGTTTATCGGTAAAACTATCAGTATTTGGCATGGAGATATTGTTCGCAATGAATAGAGTTTCATATGGTAAATGATTAATTTTAAAATGAAAGCACAGATGTAAAATCTGGTTAAAATTGTTGATTAACATGCACCGAAATTACCTATGTGATGATTTCGGTGCATGTTTTTACTTACATTGATTGTTTTTTGACTACAGATTTGAATATTACATTTTAAAGTTGCACGATAGATAAACCCTTCGTTCAATATCATGCGACTAACATCCATTCGCTATTTTTTGAGGAAAGGTTAGATCAGTGCTAAATGAACTAAGTGAGCTAGAAAGTATGTAGAGAAAAAGTTATGCGTATTTTGCACAACAACAGATCACAGGTATGGAGTTTGGTTGAAAAAATTTGCAGCATGTGAAAATCTGGGTATGATAAATAATCTGCAAACTAAGCTTTGCAGCATTTTCAACTTAGCCAACCTATATTTATTTCAGATTTAACTTTCAGGATTATATTTTTTATGACGCTATTAATTATTTTATTTTGTGTATTCGCTTCGGTTGCTTTAATGGTGGTATTAGGACAACGTTTTGGTAAACCAATGGAAGCTGAGCAACAGCAAAAATATTCGAAAATACTGTGGGTAGTAGTCTTTATTGCGATTGTCGCTGCGATCATTCGCCAAATGATGGCCTAGCCGATGTGCAGCTTAACCATAATTACTTCACTGTTGGAGAAAAATTAAAGTTATCTTGAGTATGTATTGTTCCAGTTTTACCGTAAGTATATTCATACACGCAAAGCTCACCTGTTGTTGATTGTAAAATAATGGCACTAGAGCGAGTTCCATACTCAGGAGAGGTAATAAAAATGCTGCTAAGCAATGTCTCTAATATCGCGCTAACGCCTGTATTAGGTAAAGTACTTGGCTCAGCAGTCGTTTGATTCGTTAACACCGACAGTAGTGTTTCAATATCGACATCACGGTTTGTAATTGCAGTTTCTAACACTTGTAAACCTAAAGCCATTTTCGGCCAAACATCATCCAATGCACCGTTGCAAACACTGTGAAAGCCCTTGTCTAGTTTAACAAACTGTTGATTTACGCTATCAAAGGCTTGTAAATCATTCAAGGGACCAAAAACAAGATTGAAGTCGTTATATTTATGCGCGTTTATCAAAAGGTCTTGTTGGGTTTGTTTGATATCATTTTTGAGTGCTTGTATTACTAAATCACCGCGAGACCGTTTAGTGGCATCAAAACTATCGGGTCTGCGAAAATTAGTTAATGCTGAAAAATATCCATCACGGCTTAAACCTAGCCAAGTGCCACCTGCTTGTAAGTCTTTACCTGCTAATATATTTTGCTCTGTCCACCAGTGCATTGTTTTTGTCAGGCGTTGATGAAATTCATCCCGATTTGCACAGATAATAAGCGGGTAATCGGGGTGCTGTTCAACAGCAATAAATAAAACACACATAATTCACCTATTTTGTTCTATGAAAGAATATCTGGTGCTTTCACTCCATGCTGTCATAGGATAAAGTTTGTCGCATAGTTATCTGAGTACTTTAGGTATTTAGCGTGAAGTCCTAAAGTCATCTTAAATAAAAGGTAGTAAATGCTGATGTTAACACTTCCAGTAATCGATTTAAAAAATAAAGTATCAGCGCAAGAGTGGCAACTGAGAGTTGATTTAGCTGCATGTTATCGTTTGATTGCACTGCATGGCTGGGATGATCTTATTTACACCCATGTTTCTGTGCGAATTCCAGATACTGAACATGTGCTTATCAATGCTTTTGGACTGAGGTTTGATGAAATTACCGCATCGAACTTAGTTAAGGTTGATATGGACGGTAATATTGTCGATGCCGATTGCCCGTTTGAATTTAACCCCGCAGGTTTTACCATTCATAGTGCCATTCATGAAGTACGTCACGACGATATTTGTGCGTTACATGTTCATAGTAATGAAGCTGTCGCTGTTGCGAGTTTGCAAGAAGGGTTATTGCCGATTAGCCAATATTCAATGTTCGCACTTGCTTCGTTAAGTTATCACGATTATGAGGGTTTAGCGGTTAACGATGAAGAGAAGCTTAGAATTCAAAAAGATTTAGGTGATAAAAACTTTATGTTGTTGCGTAATCACGGCGCATTAACAATGGGCAAAACCATTGGAGATGCCTTTATGCATATGTATGACTTAATACGTGCTTGCCAAATTCAAGTACAAGTTATGTCAACAGGAATGAAGCCTTTATTAGTTGATCAAAGTATTGTTGATGGTATTAAAGCACAAGCAAATATTGTTCATACTGGACTAACAGGCGGTCAAAAAGCGTGGCCAGCTATGTTGCGTCGAGTATATAAAGAAGATCCAAATTTCGCACTATAACCAATATTTACCGTTCGGTTATTATTTGAAAACAGCCTTTAAAAGTTTATAAAGAGAGCGTAATGAAAGTAACTCATGTAGAAATTTTTGATATTGAATGTCCTAAACGTCCAGGTTGGAATCCGGTTTTTATTCGTGTACATACCGATGAAGGCATAACAGGGGTTGGTGAAGCTGGCCTAGCTTATGACTGGGGACATAGCGCAGCCGCTGCAATGCTCAAAGAAATTAGTGAAGCCGTATTGATCGGATTTAACCCTTTTAATACCGAATTATTATGGTCGCGTATGCTACGAGAAAGCTTTTGGGGCTTAGGTGGCGGACCGGTACTTTATTCAGCAATGAGTGCAATTGACACCGCTTTATGGGATATAAAAGGTAAAGCACTAGGTTTACCTGTTTATCAATTATTAGGCGGAAAAACCAATGGTAAACTGCGCACTTATGCTAGCCAATTACAGTTTGATTGGGACGAAAAAATCAATAAACTGATTGAACCTGCGCAATATGCCGAAGCCGCATTAAAAGCTGTCGCTCAAGGGTATGATGCGGTAAAGGTTGATCCTATTGTTTATAACCATGATGGCAGTTCTTCATTTGATCGAACGAAATTATTTACCCCAAAACAAATGCGCTTATTTGGTAATCGTTTACGCGCTATTCGTGATGCTGTTGGCGAAGATGTCGACATTATTTTTGAATCTCATTCATTAATGGGCGCGGCATCTGCTATTCAAATGGGACGAATTGTGGAAGAAGTTGGTTGCATGTTCTACGAAGAGCCAGTGAACTACTTAAACTCAGCGGTGCATAAAAAAGTTTCTGATAACGTTAATGTCCCGATTGCTGGCGGCGAGCGTTTGTATCACCGCTGGGACGTACGCCCTTATTTTGAAGATCAAAGCATTGACGTGTTACAACCTGATATTGGTTTGTGTGGTGGTTTCACCGAAGCTAAAAAAGTGTGTGATTATGCCGATGTTTACGACATTCGTATTCAAGCCCATGTTTGTGGTGGTCCTGTAGCGACAGCAGCATCTTTACACCTTGAAACGGCTATTCCTAACTTTTTAATTCATGAGCATCATACTTATGCGATTAAAGATTGGAATCGTGAATTGTGTTTACAAGATCCACAACCGGTAAATGGCTTTTTCGAAGTATCAGAAACCCCAGGTATTGGTATTGAGCTCAATGATGAAATTGTAAAGCGCTCACCGAATGTTACGGTTAATGCTTTGAAGTAAAAGCTTTGAAGTATATGCTTAGTAATTAGCGATAAGCTTTGAATAAGCTAGTGTTTTAAAAAAGGTAGCTTGGCTACCTTTTTTATTTTCGACTTAAAATATGGCGTGAATAATTTAACTGATAACTATTTTTATCAGCTGAATAGCATGTTTATTAACTCAAGTTTAAGTTAAATATAATCAATGGGTAGCGCGGTGGTGTATTTTATTTCTTCCATCGCAAAGCTAGAACTAATATCAGCAAAGCTTGCCCGAGTAATTAAGCGTTGATAAAAACTATCGTAAGCCTTCATATCTGGTACTACAACGCGCAGTAGATAATCAACTTCACCACTCATACGATAAAATTCTAAAATTTCTGGAAAATCCATCGCTACTTTTCTAAATTCATTTAGCCAGTTTGGATTGTGCTGATTAGTTTTAATGGTCACAAACACCGTTAATCCTACATTCAGTTGTTCAGGATCTGCTAAGGCGACACGACCTTTAATAATGCCAGACTTTTCCATTGCCTGTATGCGGCGCCAACAAGGGGTTGTTGACAGGCCTACTTTATTTGCTACTTCACTAACCGAAGCAGTACAGTCATGCTGTAAAATATTGAGTATTTTTTTATCAAATGCATCCATAAGCGTTAAACGAAATGGTTTTACCTAATTATAAGTTCATGAGGAATTATTTTGCGATAAAGAGGGCGTTATTGCGAGATATATTTTTTCAATCTGTAGGGATTTTTTTAAAATTGATAAAATCGTTGTGCATTACTAAAACATAATTGTGTTAATTGCTCTTTACTATATAAAGGCTTTATATCCGCAGGCTCATTCTCACCTAAGTTATTACTCCCTATACTGAGGTAAGAGTTCCAAGTATTTTCATAACTTGTATGGAATAAACTTAGCGGAAAATTACTCGCTAACATGACACGATAAATACCAAAGCTTTCGATACATTGATGAATGATTTTACCTGCCCAGTTTGCTGAGTAATGCCGGTTTGCCATTTCAAAGCCAGAGCATTTAACAAAAACATTATCAAAACTCGCTAAGCGCTTAAGGTTTTGTAACCAGCACAATGATTGTGCATTATTCTGCGTTGGCCAACCTGCATGATTAATACAAACCTGTAAATCTGTATTACTTGATAATATTGTGATTAAACGCTCGGTAGCCGCATTGTTTGCTAGTGACATTTGTAATTCAAAACTGAGTTTTTTGGTGGCTAAAATGGCCAAATTAACTGCGCTATTTTTGTTGTTAAGAATAGTTAACGCATCGTCATCTAAAATATAGCGAACACCAACGACACTCTGATAGGTCATTAGTGACTCGAGTTGTGTTAAAAACAATGCTTTTGGCAAAGTAATATCGAGCAGTGCAATACTGCGAAAGGGTATTTTACAGGTGCTTTCTAACCAAGCGATTTCACGCCATGGTTGTTGATTATCAAAACCCGCTTCAATATGAACAAAACCTGCAAGTGTTAAAGGTTTAGCAAGAGTGAGATCATTTTCAGAAAAATTTTTCGCAATTAAGGGTTTATCTGACCAGAATGGTGGGCATTCGGGCTTTAGCCATGAATATTCTCCTTGGCTAAGATCAAATAAATGTAAATGCGGGTCGATTATTTTCATTATTTTTTAACGGATACTCATGCTACTGGGCAGTATAGCCACCATCAATAACTTGTAAGCTGCCAGTGATAAACTTAGCGTTATCTGAAGCTAAAAAGTAGACTAACTCTGCTACTTCTTCAGCTTGTCCAAGTCGTCCTAGCGGTTGTAAAGCGGCTTCTTCAGCATGTACCTCAGCTTTATTCGCACCAGACTTTTCACAATAGTTGTTAATGGCTTGATGATAAAGTGGAGTTTCTATTGTGCCAGGGCAAACGGCATTGGCGCGTATATTAAATTGCGCGTAATCGAGTGCAGTAGTTTTTGCCATTGAAGCTAACGCGGCTTTGCTCATGTTGTAAGCAAACGAGTTATGCTTGGCAATAAGCGCTTGATCAGACGACATTAAAATAATAGCGCCATTTTTTTGTGCTTTCATTACAGGTAACACCGCTTTTATCGCAGCATAAGCCCCTTTAACATTAATATTAAAAACCCGCTCTAAATCAGCTTCACTGGTGTTTTCGATTGAGCCTGAAAAATGTATGCCGGCGTTAGAAACTAATACGTCGATTTGGCCTTGTTTACTAATATCAGCCATAATGTGCTTAACCGCATTAACATCGGTAATATCACAATGACAAAAATCGCCAACGTTAGATGGGGTAACATCTAGATTGAATACTTGATATTTTTTCGCCAAAAAAAGCTTAACAATACTTAAGCCAATACCTGAACTACCACCGGTAACCACACAAACTTTTTTCATAGTAAAAACACATCAATAATTTTATTAAATAATATCGCTTAAAAGCACTTAATACCAAGGTATTAAACTTTTTATAACGCAGCGAACTTAATAGAGCTAAAAAACAACGCAAGGGTGAAGCTGTACACAACTGCTTTATTAAAAGTGGACAGCTTCGAACGGCTCACTATTTTTGAGCTAGCTCAACCAGTGCCGCAGTATACATTTTTAAATTTAGAATAAATTGTTCCATCGTAATAAATTCATGCTCAGAATGACCAGTATATTCATTGTTCGGCATTGAAGGACCAAAACTCACCGCGTTAGGAAATAATCGCGAGTTAGTACCGCCGCCAATAGCAATCGGCTTTGCGTCTTTAATACCTGTAAAGTGACTAAATACAGCTAATAATGTATCAATATGCGGTGCATCTTTTTGTACAAAGGGGTCACCAATGTAATGCTCTAACTCTATAACCTCAGCATCAAATTTATTATTCCAGCTCTGCACTGCTTGATGAATTTCATCGTTTAATTGCTGTTTACTTTTACCTTGCGGTCGACGTAGGTTGATGTTCAGTTCAATATTATTTTCGTGCTGTTTAATTACCGTAGGTGAAAAAGTCATCGCGCCCATAAAATCATCTTGATAGGCAATATTACCAAACTTTTTGCCCTCTAATCCAAGACCAATATTATCGTTTATAAAGTTTACTAAAGTACCTGGACCATTATTTTCCCAGCGTGTGCTCGATAATAAGTCAGCCAAATAAGGTATAGCATTTACCCCTTCGTCGGGTTTTGAAGAATGTGCTGATTTTCCTAATGCATTAATCGTTAACGTGCTGTCTTTTAACTCTAGATCAAAACTAACACCTTGGTAGCTGCGTGCTTTTCTCATTAGTCTTTGCAGTAAAACAATATTGGCATTTTCGATAGTTGCGCTAGCATCTTCAGGGATCTGACTACCAAAAAAACCACCGCTGAACTCACTAATATAAGGTGAAATAGTTGGTTTATCGTGTTTGTTGAAAACAAGTTTAACTGTGCCATAGCCTTTTTCTGCCGTTACTACAGGGTATTCAGCATCGATAGTAATATTTGTTTGTGGCAAGTCATGGGTTTTAATATAAGCCTTTAACGGCTCCCAATCTGACTCTTCTGCCATATAAACGTATAGTTCTATACGCTTATTCAGTGTTAATTTTTTATCTTTAATTGCTTTCATTGCATACAAAGCGGTTGAGATAGGGCCTTTATCATCTTCTGTACCACGACCAATTAGTCGCCCTGGCTCAGTGGTTGTGTCTAATTCAAAAGGTGATTTTTGCCATTTTTTTGGATTAACAGGTTGAACATCACCATGAGTAATAATGCCAACGCGCTTTTTTTGATCGCCTAAGCCAATTACGACTACGTATCCGTCATCTAGGTAATCTAAACCAAGTGCTTGTGCCTGTTTTTTAAGCTCGGCTTTAAAAGCAACATGTGCACGATTATCATCAATCGATACGCCATCTTCAGCAACGGTATTATGTTTTACTAGCTCACGTAGACTATCTACCATAGCTTGCTGATAGGTTGCTACGGCATAGTCAGCTGTACTTTTTGCACTGTAGCTAATTTGTGTAGATTTAGTGCTAGTGGCGTTAACCTCTGTGCTTAATGTTAAAGACATAAGCCCAGAGGTAATGATTGATGCAGATAAAAGCGTTAATTTTTTAAGCAAAAGGTGCTCCAGTAATTGGTGGTTCAATTTTTCTCATCGCTATATTAACGTAAGTTATACCAAGCGGACTAATTTATTGATCATCTTTGAATGCTCAATAAATTTAATTTCTGCATTGTGTTCAAGCGCACTAGCTCACTATTGCTCGCCAATATGCCAATGCATTGCCTTAGCTTACAATACTCATGTAAGAATCAATCACACAGCTTAAACTTGAATCATTACCTTCATTGAATGAGGATAAACATTTAATCCGTTTGGTATTAAATTAGGATGACAGAAACCGGTAGACTCGATTTTTACAGATAAGTTTAATTGTTTTAAATAATAGGTTTGCTCAGGCAGGCAATACACTTAATATTAGTAATAAAGGTTATTAAATGAAATAAAAAGGCTACAAATTAACGTAGCCTCAACTTCAACTTCAACTTCAACTCAAACTTAAGCTAGCTCACTTATTTAACGTAAGTGACTAGCTTTTACATTATTGCTATTGGAGTTGCGCTTCAAAAGTAAGGAATACGCCACCTTGCTCTTTATCTGCTAAGGTTTTGTTTTTAGCGTCTTGTTCATATTCAGCAATCAATAAATAACGACCGGCTTGAGCTGGGGTAAAAGTAATTTCACCATTTTCATCAGTAGCTAATTTTAATACGTTAGGTGCGTTACGGTAACGAGCACCGTCTGGAGCGATCTCAACTTCAACTCCGGCTTGCACTTTACCATGATAAGTAAAAGTAAAAGTAGCTGGCTCATTCTCTACAATTTCTGCCGGATGTGTTTTTGGTAATAACTCTAGAAATTGGCCGTCGCTAGGGTAGTTCTCAGTAGGGTTATTCATCGTAATGTAAGTTTCTACACGTGTTAGTCCGTAAGTTGTTTGTAAATCAGTGGCATTAGCCGGGATCATGGCTTTCAATTCTGCTTTATTGGCACGGGCACGCTTGCGCTTATCAGCAACTTTATAACTAGAGAAGTAACTTGCACTGGCGTTATTGGTTATTTTATAAGTACCGCTGTCTTCAATAAAATAGTCAGCTACTGATTTTCTATGGGCTTTGTAGCTTGATGAAGGACGAGTGCTCTTACCTGACGGCATGACAATACTCATGTTATCTATACTCAATGCTTTATCAACATTAAATACTTCGTTTGAAGCTGAAGCGTCAATCGCGATCCACGCACCTTGCTCTGACGAAAGCGTAAAGTGACTAGGTAATAACCAACGTGAATGCGCGCTAGCTTGGCTACTAATGGCAACAGCCAAGAAAAATAATAGTGATTTTGTTAAGTTCATTTGAGCTCCTAAGGTGTAACAGTAAAAGTAATGTTGCCAGTTTCGGCGGTTTCATTGAGGGTAAAATGCTGTGCTTTGTTGTCGAGCGTAAAAGTCTGTTTGAGTAATACTCGGCCGCCTTTCTCTCGTACTACTTCAATATAAAGTGTGTAGTCTCCTGCAGGCAGGGCTTGTTGTTGATCGTCGGTGGCCTTAAACGACAATGGAAATGTTCCAGCAGCATGTGTTGCTGAGGTTATTGCATCAACGAGTTCGGCATCTTTTCGGCCTACATTGCGCCACCAACGGCGAATATCTTTCAGCCATTTAGGTTCTTTGCGCCAAAGTATGAGTGTTCTTACCGGCTTTCTTTCGGTGTTTTCTAACCAAGCGGCAACATAAGGGGGGTGGTATTCACCTTGTTGCTGCTTTAATGTTAATTTTATTTCTAAATTAGCAAGACTGTTTTCATTGGCTTGCGCTGATGCTGGCAAAATAAATAACAGGGTAAAAAATACCAGTAAGACTATTTTGCTGATGCTATTTGCATGGCTTGATATAAAATTATTCATAAGAGGTATAAATTCCTTTTAGGCAAAGTAAATAATACTCAAAATGGCCAGTAATGTGCTGCTAACACTGACCACTAAAGTGCGATGAAAACGTTTTTGTGGCATGGCTAAAATAAAGCCCGTGATAGCAAAAACAATAAAAAGTACACTGGAAAGATCGATAATCCAGCCCCAAAAGTTACTGGTGTTTCGGCCTTTATGTAAATCATTAAGCACAGCCCACCAGCCGTAATGGGTTTGTTCATAAAAAGCGTCACCGGTTTCAAGTTCAACGGCAATGCTGGCACTTTTTCCTGCCTGTTTAATGCTATAAAAAAATTCACCTGACATGAACTCGGGCTTTATATCTGTTAAAGAAACCCCAAAGGCTTGCTCTACTTCATAGGTAATAAATTGCTGTTGCTTAGGTGTTACCTTGTTATCGTTAATTGCAAGCTCGGCAATGGAATTGATAGTTAGTTCACTTTCTACAACCTTCGCTTTATGACTACTAAACCATTCAGGGTGGTTTAAGGTGATGCCTGTAACTGAAAAAAACAGTAACAAGGTCAGTAACGCCATAGACACATAAACGTGAATAAGTCGGGCAAGATTTAAGGTTTTTTTAGAGGGCTTCATTACTACTTATTTTCTTCATTAATGTTATTTAAATGCGATTGAACTATTACTAGTAAAAATGCTAATACCAAACGGACTAATTTATTGAATAACTACCAATGCTCAAGTAATCCAATTTCCGCGTTATGTTCAATTGCTATTTCTCGACAATATGCACTTGCACAGCTCTCTAGGCTTACATCTATGTAAGAACCAATTACTCACCTGAATTTGAATCGTTATTTTCATCAAATGAAGAAAAATAATTTAATCTGCTTGATATAAAAAGTACAAAATCAGAAAAGGCGACCTACATAAAGTGTGTCGCCTTAACCTGAATTATTTACTAACTTTTCACTAGAATGCCAACTGAGCTGCTAAGCGGAAGCTAATACCATCAGCTGCTGTTACACTCGTGGTTCCGCCGCCAATTAAGTATCTTTTGTCTAGCAAGTTATTAATGTTAAAGCGCAGGTTTAGTTCATGCTCTTTAATATCCATTTGATAAGTTGCTCCGACATCAATGCGGGTATAGCTGTCTTTTTTGATGGTGTTTTGGTTATCTGCAAAGCGCGATCCCTCGTAAAATGCACCGGCATTAAAGGCAAGTTTTTCAGTTAACTCGTAGCGTGACCATAAAGCCGCAGACCATTCTGGTACATCAACTGGCGTATTGCCTTGATATAATGCGTCGCGTTCATATTCAGCGTCGATATTGATCAACGATGACATAATAAATAATTTGTCATTAATGGCACCTTGAGCGCCCAATTCAAAACCTTTATGGCGTTGCTCGCCAGCTTGCGTTGTGCGAGATTCAAATGCAGAATCAATCAGATCTTCTTTGATTAACTTGCCCATTTTGCTGATATCAAAAATAGCGCCACTTAGTAGAAGTCTGTCGTCAACAAGTTGCCATTTTACGCCAATTTCGCTTTGCTTAGACTCCATAGCCTCTAGTTTCATACCATGATTGATATCAGTATCGTTATCTAACGTTTCGCTACTTTGTGGTTCAAAACCTTCAGTGTAGCTATAGTAAATAGTGGCTTGTTCAGAGGGGTGATACAGCACACCAAACTTAGGCAAGAAAGATTCATTATCAGCACCTTCTTTGTTTTGCTTGTCATAACGACCACCGAATGAAACCTGCCAAGTCTCGTTAAAGGTAACCAAATCTTGCACGTATATACCGTAGTAGTCGTATTCGCTATGTGATGTTGTATCTGGATTTTTATAACTAATATCTGGCTTTGGTGGTTCGACTTGTCCTGCTGAATAAGTAATTGCTGTGCCATTAGCTTTAACTTGGTCGTAAGAATAATCTAGTGAGTTAGCACCGATTAAAAGCTGGTGGCTAACACCTGCAAACTCAAATTCGCCAACAAAGTCGATAAAGGTAGTAGTGAATTGCCAGTCGTCAAAACGGTCATAAGGATTTGAGGTATAGCTATCGCCCTCAAAATTAAAAGTACTGCCATATTTTGGCGAAGACTCGAAACGTTGGCGTTCAAAGGTTTGCTTGTTGTAGCCAAGGGTTACTCGCCATGCATCACTCATATTATAATTAATATCAGCGCCGTAGTTTTCAACGTCAATGTCGGTGAATGCCCACGACATATCACGAATAGTTTTACGATCGCCAATTAAATTGCCGTCTTCGTTTAACCAACCACCAGTGTCTAATCCTGCTTTGTCGTTTGTGTAGTCATAATGAACACTCAGTGATAAATCATCTGAAACATCATAATCAACAACAAGTGCACCTAAGAAACGATCGCGCTCACGCTGATCACCGTTTTGATATTCACGTTGATAAGTAACATCTTGCTTCACTAAAATGCCACGATAACGAAGCGATTCGTCGTCGTTTAGTGCGCCGCCTGCATCTAAGGTAAAACGGGTTGAACCTTCTTGGTCGGTATCTGCACCGATAGTAAATAAGGTGTTAGCCGTTGGCTTTTTAGTAACCATATTTACTAAGCCACCGGGACCCGATTGACCGTATAAAATACTTGAAGGACCTTTAATCACTTCAACCGCTTCTAAAGTTTCTATTGGTTGTTGGTAGTGTGACCAATGTTGGTGGCCATCGCGTAAATAACCATTTGAAGAGCTTAGCTCAAAACCGCGTAAGTTAAATACCTCACGATTACGTTGCTTGGAGCCTGCAGAAAGGCTGGCGTCATTGGTAAGTACTTCACCTAAAGTGGTTGCTAATTGTTCTTCAACAATAGTACTTGAAATTACGGTCACTGATTGTGCGGTTTCAAGTAATGAAACATCGGTACGCATGGCTCCCTTTGCTTCATCGACTTTGTAATCATTAAAATAACTACCTGTAACCTCAATAACTTCTAAAGGACTGCTATTAGCATATGCAGTTATTGGCGTTGCCATAGATATTGCCAAAAACAGCGGTGAGTACTTCATGTTAATCTCCAAATTATCAACGAATGTGTTCAAGTAAATGCTTTAAGCATCAAATTAAACGCAATGATAATGAGAGTGATTATCATTTGCAATACAAATCTGTAGTTTATATTAAAAAAAGTCATATAAAATCAGATGATTGCTTTGATAGACGGATTAATATACAAATAAGTGTTTTTATTAATGTCTAAATATTTAATAACCCATGCTTTATAGACATGAGTCATTGAAAAAAATTAAATTATTCTTGTATTGGAGGCTGATTTTCGTGCATGCTGAGACTGTATAAGTTCAGCTATTATTATATAAACCCAGTATTATTGTATTTATTCAATAGGTTATTGTGTTAAAAACAGTCAAGTCATTTAAAAAAGAGGAAATCAAATGTTTAGTCATATTATGGTCGGTGCTAACGATGTAAACGCATCAAAAGTTTTTTACGATGCTATTTTAGGTGAATTAGGTCACGAGCCAGGCGTTATTGATGAAAAAGGCCGCTGTTTTTACTTTACAGATACTGGTGTATTTTCAATAAGTAAGCCAATTAATGGTGAAAAAGCATGTAATGGCAATGGCAGTACAGTAGGTTTTGCTGCTACTTCACCAGCTCAGGCTGATGCATGGCAAGCAGCAGGAGTAGCTAATGGAGGCGAAGCTTGTGAAGATGCACCAGGCGTAAGGGAAGCACCCGCAGGTAAGCTTTACCTTGCTTATTTACGTGATCCTTCTGGCAATAAACTTTGTGCACTACACCGAGTAGGGTAAGCAAAGTTTAATTTTATAGCGCTCAGCCATAAATACCCAATAAAAAAGACGCTTAAGGCGTCTTTTTTAATATATCGTTTACCAACTTATAACTAAGTATCGAGTAGATATTCACTTACAATAAAATTAAGTTTTTACAGTGAGCTATTCAGGCGTTTGAATTTCGTCGCCAGTTAACCAACCATCTAAATTAGTTTTACCGTATATAACCGCCATACTTTTAAGCTGTGTCGCAATACTCGGTGTTATCAATCCTCTAGCTAAGCCTACAGTGAAAATTGTGGCTAAGCCTTTTGGGGATGTTATTAGCGCTAAAGATTTTTCTTTTGCCCTAACACTTTGTGCTTTGTCGAGTTTACGAAGTAACATTACATTAGCGGCACATTGATCAGCATGTTTAATCTGTTTAAATAATGAAAATATCATAAGTCACCTTTAAATACGCGTTGCGTGCGATTAAATCCAACTTCACGTTTTACCTTTTTCATTAAGTTAAAACAAATGAAAAATAGTAGAACATTAACCCCAGCCGCAACCATTAAACCCAGCCAAACTGAAGAAGACCAATGCATAACGCCTAATACTAACGCCACGTTAAATAATCCCCATAGAACAGCAACAATAACGAATGCCGCTAACATTAAAATACCAAATACTGCCATAGCTTTAAGTGATATTTTTCCCTCTAGAAGTGCAAGGTCGAGGGTGCTTTTATACTTTTTTTGTTTAACATTGAAAAGCTTAATGATAGCCGAATAGGTTTCACGAAAAGAAGCTTCAGCCTCAACTGCTTGCTGTTGCTCCTGTGAAAGGCGTAAGCTTTCAGCCTCAGCATTATCATGCTTTTGCTGAGTACCTGAGTCTTCGCTTATAGTCACTATATTCGCTTCCTATTCAGTTGTTATTATTTTCTACGTAAAAGACTGGTTAAAAATACACCTGCAGCAAATGCAATACCGGCTGTTGCTACAGGGTTTTCTGTGGCATATTTTTTCACTGAAGATTGTTCCCATTGTGCTTTTACTTCTTCTTGCTTCGCTGTGAAGTTTTCACTACCAGACTGTGCAGCATTACGTAAACGATCTTCGGTTGTTGCTGCTTTTTGAGCTAGAGTATCGACAGACTCATGCAAAGTATCTTTTACTTTATCTGAAATAGGGTGCGTAGAATTTGATTGTTTATCGATGTTTGAAGTTTTAGTAGCCATGTGATTATTCTCCTTTTTACATAACAGTTTTTATTAACTGGTTTAAGTAGAGCAATCATTGAGCCAAGTATTATTTGAAATTAATCTGTTTTAATTCAAGTGCTTATTTTTTTCGATAAATCTGTGCTTGTTTTGTTTTGCAATATTGACACAGAAGAATGAAAACTTTACTTACTTATTTTTCATTCTCTGCACCAAAAATTATATCTGCTTTCATTTATTAAGCGCTTATTTAAGCCTTAGCTTCAATAAAGGTTACCCAATGGGTAAGTAGCTTAAGTCGCTCTAGTGTTAATTTTATCGATACTAAAATAGGCACCGCTAGCAATACACCAAGCATTCCCCAAAGCCAACCAAGAAAAAACAACCACAAAATAGTCACAAGTGGATTAAGCTGCATTTTTGTGCCCAATACCATAGGGGTAAGCAATTGTGACTCTAAAATGTTAATACATAAAAACGCAAAGGCAGGTACTAGGGCAAATAACGTTAAACCAAATTGAACTGAACCCACCAAAGTTAAAATAACAATACTAATTGCTGAACCTACATAGGGTACAAAGTTAAGTAAACCTACTAAAGCTCCCCATAATATAGGGTCGTCTAAGCCCAAAAATGCAAACGCTATAGCGGAGGCAGCACCAAGAATAAAATTAATAACACTGATGGTAATAATATATTTTGATAATACTTTTTGCACTTCGTAAACAATGGAGTCGAGCTTTTTCTTATTGGCAATATGAGGAAAGCTTCTGGCCGCAATGTAAACAGATGGGCCATATATCAGCAAAAATAGTATTAATATTAAGCAACCAAAACATTGAGCTAAAAATAAAGGAGCGCTACTTAATCCGGCAATCAATAATTTAATACCACTTTGTTTAATATGTTTTTCTACTGTATTTCCGTCTGTTTCAGCTGCCTTTTTAGGTTGTGGTTTATCACTTGAGAATAAGCCAAAAAAATTAAATTTTTCAGCTTTTTTATTTCTGGCGGCAACCTCTGCTTCGACTTGCTGCTTTTGGTTATCAAACTCATCACTGATGTTATCTATTTTCTGGTTTAGCTGAACAGTGATTTTAGGTAATAACTGTGCCCACTTTTGAGCTGGCTCAACTAACTCTGAAGCTAAGAATGTAAATGGTGCAACAAGTAAAGCTAATAATACAAAAGAGGAAACAGTGCGGGGGATATAAAACGTTTTTAATAATTTAACGGGTGGACTGAGCAAAAGCGCAATAAAACCAGAGAATAAAATAGGAATAAACAACGATTGGGCAAGGTAAAGTGTATATAAAACCGCAAGGGCAAATAACCATTTAAGTGGTTGGTAGTTGCTAATAGTTGAGCTCACAACAGAAGATCCTTTTTACAATAGTGTCAATAAAATAGAGTGTATAGCATCCTAGCTTAACTGCACTAGCTTTATGACGACTAACGGGCAGATTTATCTGTTTTTAAAAGTATTAGGTAAAGTTAGTGACCCATTACTTTACCTAAGAGTAATGTCCAAAAATTATAAATTTTGAGTTTTTTAGTATTAGTTTTCTAACGTAAAGGGGCTTATTTTATCCTATTCATTTAGGTGTTGGTGTTAAGGTCAGTTTCATCTAGTTATTACTTATCCTCTTTCAATGTCACTAACCGTGTTCAAGTTTTTTAATTCTCCACATCGTGATACTAAATATTACGTAAAAGGCATTGATAGTCTTCGGTATCTGCGGCAATATCATGCATATATATACGATATAAAGAGACCTCACATGGCTGGATTGCTACCCAATATTGACCCTGATGGATTATTAGAATACTCCGTTGTTTACACTGACCGCTCATTAAACCATATGTCTGGTTCCTTTCAGCAAGTTATGCAAGATATCTCTGCTGACTTAAAAGAGGTTTATCAAGCGAAAAGCACCATAGTTGTTCCCGGTAGTGGAACTTTTGGTATGGAAGCGGTTGCTCGACAATTTGCCCGTAACAAAAAAGTATTAGTGGTACGAAATGGTTGGTTTAGCTATCGTTGGAGCCAAATTTTTGAAATGGGTGATATACCAAGTCACGAAACTGTTTTGAAAGCACAACAAACTAGTGATGAAGCCCAAGCGCCCTTTGCACCACCACCGATAGATGAAGTAGTTGCTACTATTTTAGCTGAATCGCCAGACCTTGTATTTGCTCCACATGTTGAAACCTCAGCCGGTATTATATTGCCCGACGATTATATAAAAGCCATGGCAGAAGCCGTACACCAAGTGGGCGGGATTATGGTGCTTGACTGTATCGCATCAGGCACTATCTGGGTAGATATGAAGGCAACGGGTGTTGACGTATTAATTAGTGCGCCTCAAAAAGGTTGGAGTGCTTCACCGTGTTGCGCACTTGTTATGCTTAGCGAGTTGGCGCGCGATCGTATAGAGTCAACCACCAGTGACAGCTTTGCTTGTGATCTGAAAAAGTGGCTGCAAATTATGGAAGCTTATGAAAATGGTGGTCATGCTTATCACGCCACTATGCCAACAGACGGTTTAACGCGTTTTAGAGATATTATTAAAGAAACCAAAGCCTATGGCTTTGATAAAGTATGCCAAGAGCAACAAGAACTTGGTCAACGTGTACGTGCATTACTCAGCCAACACGGTATTAAAAGTGTAGCTGCTGAAGGTTTTACAGCGCCGGGTGTAGTTGTCAGTTATACAACTGATGATGAATTCCAGAATGGCAAAAAATTCGCCTCTGTAGGTTTGCAGATAGCCGCTGGCGTACCAATGCAAGTTGGAGAACGTGCTGATTTTAAAACTTTCCGCATTGGTTTGTTTGGCCTAGACAAGCTTCATAATGTTGATCGAACGGTAACTGAACTAGAAAAGGCACTAAGCCAAATTTTGTAATATTCCAATCTAACGCTTGTCATTTATTTACAAAGGTAATTAGTGGCAAGCGTTTAACCTTTCTTCTTATATACACTGATCCAATTCAACGAAAATTAAGTCAGCTTCTAATTAATATATTTAATTGCCACAATCACCAATACCTCCGCTTAACTTCCTCTTTAACTGATTATTTATATTAACGGTTTAATTCTAATCGCTTTTTTTTGCTGTGATAGTTTTGTTAACTTTACGTGAGTTGACTGTGATTAATTGTATATAAACTCTGCTTTGCAATATCAAAAAATTTGATGTCGATATAAAACAACGTTTTAAAAATACAGCAAAATCTAACTATAAGTAAAAAGGATTATATTATGAAATTAAAACTATCAATATTGGTGTTAGTACTTAGCTCAATTATTTCATTAGGCGCAAGTGCCGGAAAAAATGACAATAAAACATATAAAGTTACCGTAACTAACCTAACAAAAGGTATTTCTTTTACCCCTTTATTAGTCGCTACACATAATCGCGATATTAGCTTTTTTAAAGTAGGAGAGCCAGCTTCAAAAATGATTGAGCGTATAGCTGAAGGCGGTGACATTTCAATGCTAAAAACAGCATTAGATGATTCTAGAAATGTTCTTTCAACAACTAACTCTGAAGGCTTGCTTGCACCTGGAGCAAGTGTAGAACTTACTATGGAGAGGCATGGTAAATATAAACAAATTAGTATTGCTGCTATGTTATTACCAACAAACGACACTATGGTTGCATTATTAGGTAAATCTTTACCAAAGAAAGGTAAGCAAGTTTACTTTTTAAAAGCTTATGACGGCGGCACTGAAACTAATGACGAATATTGTAACAATATTCCAGGCCCCCATTGTGGTGGAATGCCATTTTCACCAGAAGATGCTGGCGAAGGATATATTTACCCAAGCCCAGCCATTCATGGCGAGGCTGATCTTTCACGACAAATGTATAACTGGAATGGCGCTGTAGCTAAAGTGGTAATTGAAGTCGTTAAGTAAATAACTAACAGAAATTGCAGACATAAAAAAACCGCCATTAAGCGGTTTTTTTTATCATAGTCTGTTGCCAGACTATGATAAAAACTAAAAGTTACTAGGTTTAACTAATGGATTAAAAAGGTCTTTGAGCGCATTCATAGAATAAATAACTGGCTCATTGAGCAAATATAAGATTAAAGCGTATTAACAGGCAGTTGATCAGTAATGATATTAATCCCCATATCAAGAAGTTCTTTATGTGCCTCATCTCCCCCATATATTGAGAATATACTCAGCATCAAGGATTTTAGGCACTCTAACCACCTCTTGGGGGAAATAATATTATCAATGGTAAAACGGCCCCAGTTAAATGTCACAAGTTCTATTTTAGTCTTAAGTTGGTTGCCATATAAGCCTGCTGTCTCAAACTCAGCACTAGATGTGTGCTGAATTCGAGATACTATTCTATCTATAGTAACTTGCATTGGGTTGTCACTATATTCTTCAGCGTTACAAAATTCATAAAATGCTGATACGAATGATTTAGATATTACATGATTTTCATGATTAAAGTATTCACGATCAACTAGGTATGATAAATTTTTTAATGATGTTTCTACTATTCTTTCAAGATCTCTCTTTATTTGTGACAATTCATCAGGTGTAATAAGCATATTAGTTAGTCCTTTTAATAATCCAACTAAAGTTAGTTCACGACTAGATTAGTGTCAAATAATCCAAATTTTTAAACAGCGTAAAGCACTGCTACGATGGCATTCTTAATAACGTCATTTATTTCGCAACATATTCAATGGGGTCAAGAACACATTAAACTCAAGACATAAAAAAACCGCCATTAAGCGGTTTTTTTTATCATAGTCTGTTACCAGACTATGGCCAAATCTATAAGTTACTAGGTATAACGAATAAACTAAAAAAGGTCTTTATTTTGGTGGGCGGGGGGGAATCGAACCTTTGTAATCTATCATTAATTCAATGCCTTATATTTATATTTGTTATTAATCGGTAAAGCAGGATTTAATTTGCTTCTGCTCTTTTTATCATTTTTATAACATCATTACTCGCATTTGTATGATGAAGTAATACATCAGGGTGTCTGAGTTTATAAACCCTAAAAATTTCATCAGCAAAAGCTTGACCAATAGTATCTACATTTTCGAAATCAAAATAGACATATTTGAAGTTTTCAATTCTTAAAAGCAACCTCTTAGCTTGACTTCTAGAAACTAAGTTTTCTTGACCGAACCTAACCATTTCAACAGGTATTATAGTTTTATTAAATGCAAAATCATTTTCTTCTGCTGCTACAGTAAACTCATCAAAAACTTCTTTATCAGTTCTTTTAGAGTTTAAACTAATAGACATTAAAACTAGTGTACCTTTTTTATCAACGTAATCAGCATCTCTAATTATATCATGAGTACTTTTATGATCATGAGTAAAAACTAATTTGTTGGAATATATCCTAAACTCATCAAACATTCTTGATGTGAAAAATATGCCCTGCCCAGAATGATTTTCTGGGTCAGTAGTTAACTTGCCTTTATGTAACTCAAGTAAAGCTTGCTTTTCATCAGCTAAATTACATGCACGTGTAATTTTGGTGAAAATTCCTTCGCCGTCGTCAAGAATTGAAATTTGTATTTTTTCAGCTGTACGGTCAACAGAAATAAAGCATTCTTTACCATTAGAGTGATCAATTGCGTTGTTAAGTATTTCAGTAAAACCATAAAATACTATATCTTCAACATTTTGTGTAAGGCCACTTAATATATCTGGAAACTTATTAAAATATACATCATGTTCAGATGCCCCTGCTGATATATCTAATATTAATGTATTTGATCTTACTGATCCAATTGTATATGTTCTATTTTTTGTCGTACCAGTAGCATTTATTTTTCCTGCTTTTACCAGCTGAGATATGTGACGATTTACAGCTTGTCGACTCAGAGAAAAAATCGATGAGATATGAGAAACAATATCTTTTGGATGATGAACTACATCCCTAAGAATTTGTTTTTGTATAGTCTTACTACGTTCGCGAATTGCCATTTCATTAATAATTTATTAAATTTACTTATTGTGATTATCTGTACTATTTATTTTATTGTCAATGTTAATGTTATTTATTGTCAACTTAAGTGCTATTTATTGTCAACTTAAGTGCTATTTATTGTCAACTTAAGTGTTGTTTATTGTCAATGTAATGTTATTTAAGTGTTTTCAGGTATCCACCGCGCATAGATACTCAAGGTCATAGCTATATCACTGTGTCCCAATTGTTTTGCTACCCATGCAATAGGTTTATTTTCAGTGAGCATGGTTGAAGCGTATGTATGTCGAGTGTTGTATTGCTTACGAAACTTAACACCTGATAGCTTTAATGATGGTACCCAGCAATTATGATAAATAGCGCGGTCATCTCGCCATGGTTGATCTGTTTTAGGGTTCAGAAATATACGAATATTATTCTCTGAGGTTATTGATAATTGTGTTTTTAATACCTTTAATGCTGATTTATGTAGTTGATGAGTTCTGGCACTAGATTTTGTTTTAGTCTCTTTTTCACGACCATGAACCAATGCCTTTCGAACAAAAATAACTTTACGCTCTAAATCTATATCACATTTTCTCAGGGCTAATAATTCGCTAGTACGTAGACCAGTCCAAAAGGCAAATTCATATAAATTTCTGACTTGTCCTGTCATTTGGGCGAGTATCTTTTCTCGTTCGATGGCGTTGAATGGTTCAGGCTCTTTTTTGATGTGTTTAAAGCGTTTTACTCGGTCAATAGGATTACCATCAATAACTTCATCAATATAGAGTTCCTGAAAAGCAGAACGCAGTATTGAGCGAACTTCATTTTTAGTTTTACCTGATAGATTTGAAGTCGCTCCCCAATCTTTAAAAAAGCTAGGCTTAAATTTATTCACATATATATGACCAAAGTTAGGTTCAATATGATGGTTTATTTTACTGATGTATCCGCGTTTTGTTGAATACTCCCATTGGTCTTGGGTTCGCTTGAACCATTCAGTAATCATTTCTTTAATAGTGATTCTGTTAGCTTGGGTGCTAGCTAATGATTTAGCTTTTTTACTGTTAGGAAAATGCTTTAAGTAATCGAATTGACCAAATTCAATTTCATATAAAATTGCATCGCGTTTACGAACCATTTCTTTTAATGCTGATTTTGTCGGTTTTACTTTTACAGTTTCTCGACAACGAATATCGTTATAAGTAAAAGAAATACTGATACTTGAATTGTTGGCTTTAATACCTGTTAACTTACTATCCATTTGTTTACTCCTTTAATGCTAATTAAAATTCTGCCGTCAGGCGCTTTTGTAAAGTGCTGATCGATCACCCATTGTCCTTTCTTAATTTTTGCCCTTATTGCTTCTTCGGTATACCCGTAAAATTCAGAACATTTTTTAATAGTTATCCAATTCATATTGTCTCCGTTGGTCTGTACTAGCTTGAGACAGATAATTACTTTAAAATCATGTGGTAAACAGATGATGTTCTAGGTATGTACTACTTAGGTTCTTATATTTAAAGGGATGTAGATGATCACAAATAATCAAGTAGATTTGGATGAACTTAAAAAGACGGGAAGTTGTTTAAAAAAATACTTCGTTGAAACGGCTACTTCTGAGCGTAAACCAGCCGAAGTGTTTTTAGCTATTTTTGAATTGACAGTTCAATATATTGATGGAGGTGTTGATTCTTCTGAAATGTATTTTGAGGCGAATGAAATTTGTATTCAATCTAATAATCCAAAAGAAAACTATGAAGCTGCGAAAGAATTTATTGTTCGTCATAGAAAGGGATTTGATAAATTTATTAAGGATAATGT